>JBFGLK010000427.1:0-3965 GCA_041576195.1 Promineifilaceae bacterium (SeqCode) | reverse complement strand
GCGGCTGCGGCGCCCGGTGCGGCAGACGAGGACAAAGCTGCCGTCTGCCGGCACGTCCGCGTCCTCGCCAGCGAAGTCAACCAGAGGGCGCAAGGTGGCCTGGGGGATGTGCCCGCGCCGATACTCGCTCGGCTCCCGCACGTCGATCACCAGCGGAAGCGGGCCGTCCTCGCGTCGCAACGCCCCATAGAGCGCCCGCGGCGTGATAAGCTCCAGAACCCCTGCCGGCAGCGCCACCTCCGTCGGCAGCTCCTGGGGAAACTCGTGCTTGGGCAAGTTCTGGCACTCGCGAAAGGCCCGGAACGGGCACTCGTAGATGCAGACCGCGGGGTCGAGCACACGATAGAACAGATGGGAAATGGCCGAGTCGTCGTCGAGGAACTGGGACGCCCCCAACGCCTCGCTGAACCCGGTGACGTCCATGACCTCGCGCACGGGCTCGTGCACGCGGACGAAGTAGACGTCGCCGCCGCGCTCCCGATAGAGGCGCAGGATATTCTCCAACGTGTGGATGCCGCTGAAATCAATCTGGTTGACGCTGTGCATGCGGATGAGCAGATAGCGCTCGTCAGGGTGCGCGTCCACGTGGTCCTGGACGATCTCCTCCACGTGGTGCACGGCGCCGAAGTAGAGATCGCCGTGGATCTCCAGAACGCCCATCTGGGGGCAAGGGCCTTCGTCCCCTGCCGGCACGAAGTGGCGGAACTGCTCGTCCGGCAGGACGAAATACACGCGCGGTAGACTCGTGTGCCGGATGTAGGCGGCAAACGAGAGCAGAATGCCCAGGAGGACAGCGAACTCCAACTTCAGGAACAGGGTGCCCAGCAAGGTGGCCGCCATGATCACGCTGTCACTGCGGTTACCGCCCAGGATGCGGCGGATCTCCCGGAAATCGAGAAGGCGATAGGCCACGACCATCAGGATGCCAGATAGCGCGGCTGTCGGCACGTGGGCGCCCAATGGGGCCAGCAGGATCATGGCCACCAGCACGATGATGGCGGCAAAGATGGCGGCAAACGGGCTGCGGGCGCCCGCCCCGAAGTTCACGGCCGAGAGCGAAAACGAGCCGGCCGCCGGATAGCCACTGAACAGGCCTACGGCGATGTTCGCCAGTCCCTGGCCCACGAACTCCTGGTTGCTGTCCAGACGTTGGCCGGTGCGGGAGGCAAATGAGCGCGAGATCGCCGACGTCTGCACGAGGCCGATCGCCCCGATGGCCAGCGCCCCGGTCGACAGCCGGGCGATCAGGTCGATGTCGAATAGCGGCAACGGCGCCAGCGGCGGCAGGTTGCTGGGGAGATTGCCAATGGTGCGGACGCCGTCGGCGCCGAGATCCAGGGCGAAGACCGCCGCCGTCCCCAATGCCACGGCCAGAAGCGCCTCGGGCAGGCGGGCGCTGATTCGCCGGGCGACGACCACGACAACGATGGCGCCGACGCCGATCAGGGCCGTTGGCAAATGCATCTGGTCCAGCGAGCCGGCCATCTGCACGAGCCGGCTGAGGAGCCCGCCAGCAGGTGCCGGCAGGCCCAATAGCGGAGCGAGCTGGTTAATGCCGATGAGCAGGCCGGCGCCCGTGGAGAAGCCGACAACCACGGAGTGGGAGACGTAGTTGACCACGATGCCCAGACGTGCCAGACCCATGACAAGCTGGAAGAGCCCGACCATCACCGCCACCATGCCGGCGCCGACAATGAACTCTGCGTCTGTCCGAGCGACGTCCGAAAGCGTGGCGAAGACGAGGAGCGACAGCGTGTTCGTCGGCCCGGTCAACATCTGGTGGGACGCCCCCCAGAGAGCGCCGACGAAGGCGCCGACGACAGCCGTGTAGAGGCCCATGCGCGGGGGCAAGTCGGCGATCAGGGCGAAGGCAATCGCCTGTGGCAGTAGGACGACGGCCAGAGTGAGACCGGCCAGGAGATCCGGGCGTAAGTTGGACCACGAATAGGTGTGCAGCAGCCGGGCCGGCTGGGTCAGGTAAAGGCCCGCGATTCCGAGGGGATTGGCCTGCTTGGGCGAAGCCTGCATCGACGCCTCGCTGCGAATTGTTGGTTGGCTGGGTCGAGTAGGCCAACTATACGCGGGCCTTTTTGGAGCGTCAAGAAGGGGAGATGGACGAGTCGTCATGGACACACCCTAAGGGTGCAAAGCACCCTTAGGGTGTGAGGGGGAGGCGAATCAGACCGCCGCCAGCTCCCGGGCGGCGCGGGCCTGACGGACGATCTCGGCGATCTGCTCGAGGTGATCGTCGTCATGGAGGAGACCATAGACAAAGCGGGTGAGTGGATCGATCCGCCGGCCGCTGGCGCTCACGTAGACGTTGTCCAGATGCGGTCTGTCCGGCCAAAGGTCCAGACTGGCCAGGCGCATACGGCGGCTTTCTTCCAGCCGCTGCCGGCACTGCCCGACGCGCCGCATCTCGCGCCAAGGCACCTCATAGCGCGAGCGACCATGATAGGCGACTCCTCGGGCCAGCTCCGCCGCCAGGAAGGCGGACTCTTCCGCCGAGGCGGTCGTGTGGGCGATGACATGGCCCAGCGTCCAGGCCAGCGTGTGCTCGGCGGCGTCCGTGGCATAGGGGTCGTCCGCTTCCGGATCGCTCGGCACAAAGGTGACGTCTTCGTCGGCGACATCGACCAGCAACGCAAGCATCGCGTCGATCATCTCCTGGGTCAGACGCCGCAGGTCGGCAGGCGTCAGAGCGGCGGCAAGCGCCTGCACGGTGGTCTGCTTCCGGCGGACGGGGGTGAAGTCCAGCATGCGGGTTCTCCTCGGTGTGGGCAACGTTGTTGACTGGCGCCAGCCGGCGCCTCCCCTGGACGCTGCCGCCGCCGCCGATCTTACCGGCGCAATGGGGTAAGAAGCGACCGCTTGGCCCCGTCGGAGAGGGTGTACGACGGCGCGGCGCGCCAACCATCTGTCATCGACTTCACAGCACCATAGGAGAGCATGATTCATGGCCAAGGCCACGTGGAACGGCGCCATTCTGGCGGAAAGCGACGAGACGATCGTCGTGGAAGGCAACCACTACTTCCCATTGGAGGCGATCAACCGGGCCTATTTCAAGCACAGCGAATCGCAGACCATCTGCCCCTGGAAAGGAGTCGCCAGCTACTACGACGTCGAGGTCGCCGGCCAGATCAATCGCGGCGCCGCCTGGACCTACCGGGACCCTAGGCCGGCGGCCCGGCAGATCAAGGAGTACGTCGCCTTCTGGCGGGGCGTCGCCGTCACTCCCTGAGCGGCTAAAAAGGAAAGCTGGTAAGCCAATTGGCTTACCAGCCTCGCCATCGGCTCCCCCAAGTTGCTCCACCGTCCCGTACAACAAGCTTCACTTTGTGAGGAGTACAAACCGTCATCGACGGCAGGGCGGTGTGGAGAGCAAACCTGCTCGGCCAACATTCGGCGCCTGGGGCGATCCAGGGATCGCGCTATCCAAGAGCGCCTTCGCATCCAGAAGTGTTTTGGCTCTCACGCCGTGCCCCACGCTGGATGGTCGGCCTGTACCTACTTGTATCGTAGCACATTGGCGTTGGCCAAGAAATGAGGAAAGTCATGGGGGATTGATGACAATCGTCAATTGCGCCACTCAGGGGCGGCGCGGAGCGACGAGCCGGGATTGCGGGGAGAGTCGGGGTAGAATAGGGGTGCATGCAGTGGCGTCATCCGCTCTAGATGTCCCCTGATTGGGGCGCTCCTGACGGAGAGTTGCGGTGCGACGACCGGGGACCAGGCGACCAAACGAGGTCCCAATTGCCAGGAGCGAGCGTGGTCCGACCAAACTTCTACGAACGGGTCTATCGGGTCGTGCGCCGGGTGCCGGCAGGCAAGGTGACCAGCTATGGCCGGGTCGCGGCCATGCTTGGGGCGCCGCGCGCCGCCCGGGCGGTCGGCTACGCCCTGCAGGCCCTGAAGGATCGCCGCGACGATCCGGGGTTCGAGCCTGTGCCCTGGCACCGGGTGAT
>JBFGLK010000426.1:0-3965 GCA_041576195.1 Promineifilaceae bacterium (SeqCode) | reverse complement strand
GGGTCACCGGTTGCAGGTAGGCGACGATGGCCAGTACTTCCAGGGCCGCCTGGCTCAGGCGGGAGGTCACCTCCAGGCCCAGGAAGCGTTCCACGACGGCGCTGGCCTCTGGCGCCGTCGTCAGCTGCACGCTATCGCCGCTCCACTGTAGGCGGAGGCCACGCTGGGCATAGCCTGCCTCCAGGTCTCGCAGCAGGGTGCGCGTCGCCGGAGCGCTGATCTCCAGCGCTGTCGCCAGGCGGCTGACGCTGGCAGGACCGCTGGCGACAAACAGCACGCTTTCCAGCAACGCCGCGGCGTCGATTTCCACCGGTGCCGAGGCCGGGCCTTGCCGGGTCAATTGACGTTCGCCCTGAGTGGTCATGGTCGCTATAATCCGCCTTCGGCCTCCCGCTGGAGGCAAAATACCCGCGATGAGGGCCTGGCCGCCTGGCTTGTGACGGGTGTCGCGCCCCGCGGGATTATACCTGAAAACCACCTTATGCTTAGGCCCTGGCCGCGCCACCGAAAGGACGAGACCGGTCGACGGAGCATCCCAGGAGTTACGACGTGACAGCCACCTCTTCCCTGGCGCGGGCGCTGGCCCACGCCCAGGAACATCGAGAGGCCCAACTGCAGGGCCTTTTTGACTTCTTGCGTCTGCCCAGCATCAGCACGCAGCCGGCACACCGGGACGATACCCGTGCCGCCGCGGTCTGGCTGGCGGATGCCCTCAAAGCTGCCGGCATGGAGAACGTAGCCGTCGCGGAGACGCCGGGCCACCCGCTCGTCGTCGCCGATTGGCTCCACGCCGGCCCGGGCAAGCCAACCGTCCTGGTCTATGGCCACTATGATGTACAGCCTCCAGATCCGCTGGCCGAGTGGAATTCCGCACCCTTCGAGCCGGCGATCGAGGGTGACCGCATTGTGGCTCGGGGTGTGGCCGATGATAAAGGGCAGGTAGCTGCCCACCTCTACGCGGTGGCCGCCTATCTCCAGGCCGCCGGCGGACTCCCTGTCAATGTCCGGTTCCTCATCGAGGGAGAGGAGGAAATCGGCGGGCCAAACCTCGAGCCGTTCATCGCCGCCCACCGCGAGCGCCTGGCGGCGGACGTGGCCTTCATTTCGGACACGGCCATGCTCGAGGACGATCAGCCGGCCATCATCTACGGCCTGCGCGGACTCTGCTACGTGCTGATGGATGTGCAGGGCCCGGGGCGAGACCTGCACTCTGGCGCCTACGGTGGGGCGATCGACAATCCACTCAATGCGCTGGCGCACATTATCGCCGGGCTCAAGGATCGTGATGGGCGTGTACAGATTCCCGGCTTCTACGATCAGGTTCGGCCGGTGACCGCCGAGGAAAGGGCACTCCTTGCTCGCGTGCCACTGGATCCGGCGCGGTTGCTGGCGAATACCGGCGCGCCGGCGCTCTGGGGCGAGCCGGAGTTCTCACTGGCGGAGCGTCTCGGCGCCCGGCCCACGCTGGACGTCAATGGGCTGACCGGCGGCTACACGGAGACGGGACGCAAGACTGTGCTGCCGGCACGCGCGCATGCCAAGCTGTCGATGCGACTGGTGCCAGACCAGGACCCGGCGGAGATCGCTGAGCGCTTCCGCGCTTACGTCGAGTCCTTGGCGCCGCCCACCGTCACGGTGAAGATGAACTTTCAAACCTCTCCGCCAAGCATCTCCGCGCTCGATACGCCGGCGATGCGAGCAGCGGCCGCCGCCTGCCGCGACGTCTTTGGTCGGAACCCCGTGTTCATGCGCGAAGGTGGGTCGATCCCGGTTGTGGCAGCCTTGCAGCAGCAGCTTGGCATGGAGTCGGTCCTCCTGGGCTTCGCCCAGCCGGACAGTCGCATTCATTCGCCCAACGAGCACCTTCGCCTGCCGGCATTCTACCAGGGGATCGAGACGATTATCCGATTCTACGCCTACTACGGGTCCTAACCCCCGGCCGCGCGCCCTCTTGCCATCCCCCGGCCCTCGCGGCTCCCGCGCCGTCTCAGACCCCGCGTTCTGTCAGACCTGCGGGGTCTAAGAAACGCGGTTCAGCGGCCAGCCGCCAGAGGCAGTTGCACCCAAGCTCGCCGTTCAGCGGCCACTGACGATCGGTGCCGCGCCAATGGCATGAGCGAACGGCATCGCCGCGGTGTTGAACGCCACGCCTACCCGGCCGACGAAGTCCACAGCGATGACCCCGCCGCGTCCGTCGACGCGATCCTCCAGGATCATCATCGCCGCGTTGCAGGCCGCCTGTGCCGGCAGCCCCTGGGCCACGAAATCGCACACACGGCGGCTGATCAACACCTTCATGAGCGACTCGCCATGGCCGGTGGCGCTTACGGCCGCCGTCTCGTTGTCGGCGTAGCCGCCCGAGCCGACAAGCGGGCTGTCCCCGACGCGGCCAGGCAGCTTCATGCGCGTGCCGCCAGTCGACGTGCCACAAACCAGGTTTCCCTGGCGATCTAGCGCCACGGCGCCGACAGTGTTGCCGCCTGTAGCCAACTCGCTCCCGGCCAGCATCTCCTGGTAGTCGGCTAACTCATCCCCCACGAGCAACTCCTCGGCGTCACACCGGGGAAAGCGAATCTGCTCGGCAAATGTCTCCGCCCCGTAGGCCACCAGAAATGTGTGCGGCGAGTCCTCCATGACGCGCCGGGCCAGGCTGATTGGGTGGCGCACCCGCTGCACGGCGGCGACGGCGCCCAGCCGCAAGTCGCGGCCCTCCATAATCAAGGCGTCCATCTCCACCCGGCCTTCCCGATTCAGATGGCTGCCGACGCCGGCATCTGTCGCCGGGCAGTCCTCCAGCACCTGGACGGCGACCTCCACCGCGTCGAGGGCAGGGCCGCCCCGGACGAGGACCCGCTGGCCGGCTTCGGCCGCCTGCTGGCACGCAGCCAGCGCCTCCTCTAGCCGGTTTTCCTTCCAACTGCCGGCGCCCCCATGTACGACGATGGCCGTCTGCATAGCGCTCCTCGCGGTTCTCCAGGTTATGTGGGCTGCGGCCCTCGATTGTAGCCGCTTCGCCCATCCCGACCACGTGCCGGGTCGTCAGCGCGCCCGGCGGCCGAGCTCCGCCTCCACGTCCGCCAGGGAGATCCCGGCATTGGCGAGCAGCACGACGTGGTGGTAGATCAGGTCAGCCGACTCCTCAATCAGGCGCTGCCGACCTTCCGCCTGCGCCGCCACGATGACCTCGATGGCTTCCTCCCCGAGCTTCTTGGCGATGGCCGCGGTCCCGGCGTTCAGTAGAGATGACGTATATGAGCCGGGAGGAGCGTGCCGCTGGCGCTCTCGCACGCGGTCGAAAAGGGTCGCCAGGCTCAGGCGCGTTTCGGAAACCGCCGCGCTGGCGGCTTCGGCCGCCCGGCGGCCAGCCAATGGGCGATAGAAGCACGTGTCCTGCCCAGTGTGGCACGCCGGCCCGGCGGGCTCGACCAGCAGCAGAAGGCAATCGGCGTCGCAGTCGACGAGAACTTCCCGCACCGGCTGGACATGGCCCGATGTGGCCCCTTTGTGCCACAGGACCTGGCGGCTCCGTGACCAGTAGTGTGCCTCGCCGCTGGCCAGGGTTTGCCGCAACGCCGCCTCACTCATCCAGGCCAGCATGAGCACCTGCCCGGAGCGAGCGTCCTGGGCTATGGCCGGCAATAGCCCGGCCTCATTCCATCTCAGCGTCTCGATCGCAAGCTCGCTCTGGTCATGCAACGATAGGACGTTCACCCCGTGCCTCCAGTTGGCCGCGCCGGACCGGTCACCGGTCGAATAGGCAGACCGGCCCCCGCCAGATAGGCCTTCAACTCGGCGATGTCCAGTTCGCGATAGTGAAAGAGGGAAGCGGCCAGAGCGGCTGAGGCATGGCCATCGGTGAGCACCGTCAGGAAGTGCTCGCGCCGCCCGGCACCGCCAGAAGCGATGACCGGAATGGGGACTGCGTCGGCGACGGCACGCGTCAAAGCGACGTCGTAGCCCGCCAG
>JBFGLK010000425.1:0-3978 GCA_041576195.1 Promineifilaceae bacterium (SeqCode) | reverse complement strand
TTCGAAGAAGACCGCTATTACATCAAGGTGTGGGTTATCGACGGCGAACGGCAGACGCCCAGCGCGTTCGACCTGGGGGAACGAGGGGGCATCGTCGGGTGGGTGCGGGACACACGTCGGCCGCTGCTGATTCGAGACTTCGAGCGCGAGATGGGCGAGCTGCCGGCGCGGCCGACCTACATCGCCGCGGACCCGCCTCGCTCCGCCATCTTCCTGCCCCTGATCAGCGGCGAGCGTGTCATCGGGCTCATGGCCGCCCAGAGCCAGCAACCCGATCGCTTCTCTGCGGACGACCTGCGGCGGCTGACTATCCTGGGGAACCAGGCTGCCAGCGCCATCGCCAACGCCCAGCTCTTTGAACAGGAACGGACGCGGGCGGGCCAGCTCCAACTGGTCAGCGATATCGCCCGACAGGTCAGCGCCATCAACGACCTGGATGACATCTTTCGGCAGGTTGTCCACCTGACGAACGAGCGCTTCGGCTATCACCCAGTGAGCATCTTCAGCTATGAGCCGACCGAAACGCCGACCATGTCAGGGCCGGGGGAAGCCGGGACGGCGGACGATCTTGGGGAACCTGAGTCGCCAGACCAGTACCGGGTCGTCATCCGCGCCTCCAGCGGGGCCGACGCCGTGGCGGGCGCGGTGCCGTTGCAGGTCGGCGACAGCCTGATTGCCAGCGCCATCCAGACGCGTCAGACCGTCGTCTCGCCGGATGTCGACGCCGACGCCCGCTATCAACCGCAGCTGGGGCTGGCTCAGCTCGACCCCCTCGCCGCGCAGACGCGCTCGGAGATCGTCATCCCGCTGGTAGTCGAGGGCCAGGTGCTCGGCGTCCTGGACGTGCACAGCCCCGAGCCGGCCGCCTTCACCGCACCGGCGCGGACGGCACTTGAGGCCCTCGGAGCCCAGGTGGCCATCGCCATTAACAAGGCCGGACAGTTTCGGCGGCAGCAGGAACAGGCCTGGCTGACCACGGCGCAGCTACAGATGGCCGAAGCGCTACGCCGCAGCGCCGATCTGGACGCGCTACAGGTGACGATCACCCGGCTGACGGCCATGCTCGTGGGCCACGAGTTTTGCGCCGTCATGCTGTGGGACGAGGCGGCGGAGCGCTATCGGGCGGCCACGCTCTACGCCGAGCACCCCGAGCGCCACCAGGACTTCACCGGCACGTCGGTCACCATCGGGCAGTGGCCGGCGCTGGACGCGGCGCACGTCGGGCGGCAGCCCCTGGTCACCGACCAGGGGCCCCCCTGGCAGAAGGCGTTCCGCCCCGTGGCCCTCTATCCCCTCGCGGCCAAGGGCAGTGTCATGGGCATGCTGGTGGCTGGCCCGCCACCTGCTGCCGGCACGGCCGAGGAGCTCCTCCGACTGATCGTCAGCCAGTCCGCCCAGGCCCTGGACAATGCGCTCCTGGCCATTGCCCAACAGGAGGAAGCGTGGGTCAATACGGCCCTGCTACAGGTCGCCGAAGCGGTAAACAGCCTGATCGATCTCCAGGATATCCTGTCGACCATTGTGCGCTTCGCCCCCATGCTCGTCGGCGTCAATGCCTGCCTTGTCCTCATCTGGGACGAAGAGCGACAGGTCTTCCGACCCGGGCCCAGTCACGGCATCGGCGACATGTCGCGTGGCGTGCTAGAGAGCTTCGAGATCGATCGGTCGGAGATCGTTAGCCTGGAGCAACGAGAGGACCGGCTATCGCCCGCGCCCACCTACTACGAGATGCCGCTGCCGCCCTGGATGCAGACGGCGATGCATGCCGAGCGGGCGGTCGCCCTGCCGCTGGTCGCCCGCGGCGAGCTGGTCGGCGCCCTGCTTGTCGGCGCCCCGAGTGCCGCCCCTCTTGGTGGCCGTCGGCTCAGCATCCTGGCCGGTATCGCCCATCAGGCCGCGATCGCCGTGGTCAACGACCAGCTCTATCGCGAGTCGGCCGAGCGGGACAAACTGGCGCAGGAGCTGCAGCTGGCCCACGAGATCCAGGCCAGCATGATCCCGCCCGGCAACCCGCGCATGGAGGCCTGTCGCGTGGCCAGCTACTGGCGAGCCGCCCGCGAGGTGTCCGGCGATTTCTATGACTTCATTCGCCTCACCGACGGCCGCTGGGGTATTGTAATAGCCGACGTCGCGGACAAGGGCATGCCGGCAGCCATCTTCATGGCGGTGAGCCGGACGATCCTGCGCGCCGTCGCCTTCAGCCGGGTCAGCCCGGCGGCCACCCTGCGCCGGGTCAACGACATCCTGCTCAACGACACCACGACCGACCTGTTCGTCACGACGTTCTACGCCGTCTGGGATCCGAAAGCCAATGTGCTCACCTACGCCAATGCCGGCCACAATCCGCCGATCCTGCTCCGCGCGGACGGCACCGAGCAGCTGCTGCGCACCAGCGGGATCGCCCTGGGCGTGCTGGACGACATCGTCGTCGGCGAGCAAAGCGTCCTGCTCGAGCCCGATGACATGGTGCTGATGTACACGGACGGGGTCACCGAGGCCATGAACGAGGACTATGACGAGTTTGGCCTGGAGCGGCTGCGCCTCACGCTACGCGGGGCGCGGGAGCAGCCTCCGTCCGGCATCGTCGCCGCGGTCACCGAGGCGGTGCGGGAGCACACCGGGGACGCCACGCTGTTCGACGATTTGACGATGGTGGTGATCAAGCGAAAGCCGCCAGCAGCCAAGACGGCCCGCCGGGCCAGGAGGACATCATGACCGGTTTTCGCTTCAGCGTCTGGCCCACCGAGTACCGCACCATCAATCAATACTTCGGCGCCAATCCACAGAACTACGCCCAGTTCGGCCTGCCGGGCCACGAAGGGGTGGACATCATGGCGCCGCATGGCTCCCGCATCTTCGCCGTGGCGGACGGCCAGGTTACCCGCGTGCGCCGCGATCCGGCCGGCCACAACTACGGTATCCACGTCGTCGTCACGCACCGAGACGGCTACTCAACCACCTATGCACACCTGCACCAGCCCGCGGTAGATGAGGGTGCCATCGTCGGGGCAGGCCACGTGTTGGGCCTGGCCGACGATACGGGCAACAGCTTTGGCTCGCACCTGCACCTGACGCTCAAGCAAGAGGGCGCCGAGGTTGGTGGCTGGCCGTTCAACATCATCGACCCGACGCCATTTCTCCTGCCGCTTCTCGGACTGCAACCGCCGGCTGGCCCCTTCGTGGAGGGATGGGCTTTCACCGCCGGCCTCTTTGTCGTCGGCGAGCTGGCCCAGGTCAACTTCGGGGGCATCAATTTGCGGCGGGCGCCCAGCGTTTCGAGCGATCGCCTGGCGCTGGTGCCCGGCGGATCGGTGGTTCTCGTCAACGGCGACAACCGCGGACAGTACACGCCCGTGCGGGTGCCGGCAGCGGCCATCGGCGAGGTGACGCCGCCTACTGTGAAACCGGCGCCGCCGCCGCCCCAGACGGTCGCCACTGTCGATGGCTGGGCCGCCTTAAGCAACCTGGCGGTCGCGGGCGACCGGGCGGTCGTCGGCCAGTTCGGCATCAACTTGCGTCGCGGGCCCGACCAGGCCACGCCGGCGATCGGCGTCGTGCGCGGCGGGGCCACGGTAGCGGTGCGCGGGGACGGGCAGGGCGACTATCTGCCGGTCCGCGCCGAGCGGGCCGATTTCATTGGCCAGGTCGACTTGCCGGCACCGCCCATCGCGGTCATGCCCGGGCAGGCAGTCAGCCCACCGCCGGGCGCGGTGCTGGCCTGGGCCGCCACCGACTTCCTCACGCCACTTGATCCGACGGCGCACACGGCGCTGTGCCACCGCTTCGGAGTCAATCTGCGGCAGGCGCCGGCGGCCACGGGCCAGCGCATCGGGCTGGTCAAGGGACTGAGCACGGTGACCATTTGTGGCCTGTCGCGTGGCGACTACTCGCCCGTGCTGGCGCACGTCGCCGACGTGCTCAACCTCCTGTCGCCGGTGCCGGCAGCCGCCGCGCCCGACCCTTGGCCGGCGGACGCCA
>JBFGLK010000424.1:0-3982 GCA_041576195.1 Promineifilaceae bacterium (SeqCode) | reverse complement strand
GTCGGTTGCGCGTGCTGGTGCCGGCAACGGCGACGCTCTGGAACGCCACGCGAGGGAAGACGCCTGATGCGCCTACTCTTTGGTCAGGCCTACTTCCTACGCTTCGACGCCAAGCTCTGGGAAGCGATGCAGCCCTATCCACCGCTCGGCACACTCTACGCGGCGAGCGTGGCCCGCGAAGCCGGGCACGACGTCACCCTGTTTGACGCGATGCTGGCGGACTCGGAAGATGAGTGGGCAGCGGCGCTTGACCGCGACCGGCCCGATCTGGCCATCATCTACGAAGACAACTTCAACTATCTCTCGAAGATGTGCCTGCTGCGCATGCGTCAGGCTGGCTACACGATGATCGATATGGCTCGTGACCGCGGTGTGCCGGTCGTCGTCGCCGGATCCGATGCCTCCGACCACAGCCAGGCCTATCTGGAACGCGGCGCGGATTACGTCCTACTGGGCGAAGGCGAGGAGACACTCGCCGAGCTGCTGGCCGCGCTGGAGACCGATTCGGTTGCCCAGACAAGGACCATCGTTGGGCTGGCCTACGCTCGCCGTGACGACCGCGGCAGGCTGGCTGGCTGGGAAAGCAATGGCCGCCGCCCCGATATCAAGGATCTTGACCGGCTGCCCTTCCCCGCCTGGGATCTGGTGGACGTGGCCAGATACCGAACGATATGGAAGGAGCGCCACGGCCGCTTCTCCATGAACATGGTCACGACGCGTGGCTGTCCGTATCACTGTAACTGGTGCGCTAAGCCCATCTGGGGACAGCGCTATAACAGCCGCAGCCCGCAAAACGTGGTGGCCGAAATGGCGTGGCTGGTGGAGCGATATCAGCCGGATCACATCTGGTTCGCCGACGACATCATGGGCCTGCGGCCCGGATGGTTGGAGAGCTTCGCCGCTGAGCTGGATGCTGCCGGCGTCCGTTTACCGTTCAAGTGCCTGAGCCGTGCTGACCTGCTCCTGCGCGGCGACACCATCGACGCGCTGGCGCGGGCCGGTTGTGAGATCGTTTGGATCGGCGCCGAGTCTGGCTCTCAACAGGTGCTCGACGCCATGGAAAAGGGGACTCGCGTTGACCAGATCGTTGAGGCGACGCGACGCATCCACGCTGCCGGCTTCCGCATAGGCTTCTTCCTCCAGTTCGGCTATCCAGGAGAAACGCTGGACGACGTGATGGCGACCCTGGCCTTGGTTCGGGCCTGTCGCCCGGACGACATCGGCATGTCTGTCTCATATCCGCTGCCGGGCACCCCCTTCTACGAAAGGGTTCGCGATCAGCTCGGATTGAAACGCCACTGGGTCGACTCAGCCGATCTGGAAATGCTATACCATGGGCCGTTCTCCAGTGACTTCTATCGCCAGCTCCATGTCGTGCTGCACAAGGAGTTTCGGTCGCGCCGCAGCCGGGCACGGCTGAGCCGGCTGGTCCGCGGCCGGGCTCGCCCACACCGTGAGGATTGGCGGCGATTCGCCGCGATGGTCTACCAAGCGGCGACGTTGCCGCTGGCCCGCCGGCGGCTGACGCGACTTGCCCGGACGCCCGAGCGGGCCCTGCCGGCATTGCCCCCAGGGATGGACCGCGAGGCAGCCGCCACCCCCACCCCGCAGACGTAGCTCATGGACATCCTGCTTAGCCACGGCTACTTCATCGCCGAAGACGTACACGAACAGCAGATCATGAAGCCCTATCCCCCGCTGGGGCTGCTCTACATCAGCGCCTATCTAAAGTCGCGGGGATACGCCGTCGAGCTCTTTGATAGCACCTTCGCCGATCTGGCCGCCTTTGCCGACACCGTGCGACGAACCCGGCCAGGCGTGGTCGGGCTTTACGTGAATCTGATGACCAAACAGAGCGCCCTGCGCATGATGGCCATCTGCCAACAGGCCGGGTCTAGTGTCGTGCTCGGCGGTCCGGAGCCCGTGAACGACGCCGAGCGCTACTTGCGGGCTGGCGCGCGCGCCGTTGTTCGTGGAGAGGGCGAACACACGCTCGAAGCGCTCATCCCGGCGCTGGCGCGCGGCCGCGCGGCGGACCTGGCCGACATCCCCGGCATAACCTATCTCGACGACGGCGGGCAGCTGGTCGAGACGCCAGCGCGCGAACAGATTCGACCGCTCAGCGCCCTTCCTTGGCCGGACCGTGAGGCGATCGACATTGACCGCTACCTGGAAACCTGGCGGTCTCATCACGGCTATGGCTCCATCTCGTTGATCACCGCGCGTGGCTGCCCGTATACCTGTAAGTGGTGTAGCCACTCCGTCTTTGGCCATACCCATCGCCGGCGTGACGTGGACGACGTAGCTGACGAGGTGGTGTGGCTACACGAGAGGTATCGACCGGACTCGCTCTGGTATGCGGACGACGTCTTCACCATCAACCCCAGATGGTTCCTGGCCTACCACGAGGCACTCAAACGCCGTGGCCTGCGCCTGCCATTTGAATGCATCAGCCGGGCCGACCGCCTGAATGAGCGCGTGGTCGATGCCCTGGCCGATATGGGCTGCCAACGGTTATGGATCGGGTCCGAGAGCGGATCCCAGCGGATCCTGGACGCGATGTCTCGCCAGGCCGACGCGGCCGACGTGCGCGCCAAGACGCGCCTCCTGCAAAGCCGGGGCATCGAAGTGGGCATGTTTATTATGCTCGGCTACGAAGGGGAAACGGTGGCGGATATCGAGGAAACTGTCGACCACCTGAAGGCCGCCGGCCCCGATGTGTTTCTAACCACCGTCGCCTACCCCATCCGCGGCACGGCGTTCTACCACGAGGTCGCGGAGCGAATCACCTCGGACCTGCCCTGGGAGGCGCGAACCGACCGCGACTTGCGTATCGCGGGCCGGCACTCCGCCGCGTTCTACGCCCACGCGACGCGCTGGATGGTCAGCGCTGTTGGGCTTCATCAGGCGCGGCGCGCGGGAGCCGCACCCTGGCAACTGGCGCGGCTGGCGATCAATGCCGGCAGAGGCCGGCTCGGAATGTGGCGAACCCGGCACCAGCGGGAAGGGGCGAACGGTACGGCCGGCGGCCGGGGCTGGACCCCAGCCGAACGAGCCGACATGGGTTGGTAAGCACATGCGCGCCTTACGCTGGTTGATCTTCGACGTCGATGGCACACTCTTCGACTATGACCGAGCGGAGGCCGGCGCGCTGGCGCTGGCGTTTGCCGACTTCGGGCTGCCGTTCGATAGCGATACGCTGGCGACTTACCGGGCTATCAACGATAGGCTGTGGCGGGCGTTCGAACAGGGCAGCATGGACCAGTCGACCCTCAAAGTGCGGCGTTTCGCGGAGTTGGCCACGGCAATCGATGCGCCGGTTATCTCTCCGGAGACGATGTCGGACGTCTACCTCCGCCATCTGGCCAATGGCGTGGACCTCATCCCTGGCGCGCTGCGCACCGTGAAAGCCTTACAACCCTTCTTCCATCTGGCCGTGATCACGAATGGGCTGGAGGCCGTGCAACGGCCAAGATTGGCCGGGTCCGCGTTGAACGGCTGCTTTGAGGTCATCGTGGTCTCGGAAGAGGTCGGCGCGTCCAAGCCCCAGCCCGAGATCTTCGATCTCGCGCTGGCTCACATGCGCCATCCCGATCGCCAAAGCGTCATGATCGTCGGGGATAGCCTTACGTCGGACATGCAGGGCGGCCTGAATGCGGGCATCCACACCTGCTGGTTCAATCCGACCGGCCGGCGACGTGAACCTGAGCTGCCGGTCACCTTCGAGATCCGCCGCCTGAGTCAACTGCCGGGGCTGGTCGGCCGGCCGGAGCTGGCATGAGCGCGAAGGCGGGCCCGCGTGCCGCCCGGGCGTTCGACGCCGTTGCCGGCGGCTACGACGCCGCGTTCACCGACACGGCTCTGGGCCAGGCGCTGCGAAGGCGGGTCTGGCGCCACCTGGCCGCGGCGTTCCCGCCCGGCAGTCGGGTCTTGGAATTGGCCTGTGGAACGGGCGTGGATGCCTGCTGGCTGGCTCAGCGGG
>JBFGLK010000423.1:0-3983 GCA_041576195.1 Promineifilaceae bacterium (SeqCode) | reverse complement strand
TTGGGGAAGAGCTCGGAGAACGGGACCGACTCGATATCGACGGTCACGTTGGCATACTGCGGCTCCGCTTCTTTCCAGGCCGCGATCATGGCTTCAGTCGCGATTAGCTGCTCGACATCGTTTAGCGTGAAGAACTTAAGGGTGAAGGCTTCCGCCGTCTCACCACCGCCGGCGGTGGCCTCGCCACCCCCGGTCGTCGTCTCGCCACCGGTGGCGGGTGTTTCACCACCGCCACCGCAGGCCACGGCCAGCAGGGCGACGAGCAAGAGCGCGACGACGGCGGCGATCCAGTAGGTCATTCTTGGCTTCATGAGCTGTTCTTCTCCTCATCTGAGAGTTGTGCGGGTCAAACGAGACTCAGCCCGGAGACGCATGACGACGCTCCAGGCATACAGGCGTTGATGCATCAGGTCAATGCATTGCACCTCCTCGTCGGCCGGGACAGCGGGGCAAAGGGTCGTTATCCCTCGAGGATCTTGACCAGGATCCGCCGGCGGCGAGGCCCATCAAAATCGAAGAGGAATATACCCTGTGAATCGCCCAGGACCAGCTGTCCTTCCTCGACCAGAACGATCTCCGTGTTGCCAATCAGCGAAGCCTTGATGTGGCCTGCTGCGTCGGCCGGTGTATCGAAGACGTGCTGGAAATCCGTGCGCGTCGGCACGATCCGGCGCACGTCGGCGACAATGTCGACGGCGGTGAGCGGATCCAGGTAGCTGTTGATCGTGATGGCCGCCGTCGTGTGCGGCACGACCAGGAAGCAGAGCCCATTCTGCACGCCGGCGGCGCTGACCGCTCCCTGCACCTGTTCCGTGATCAGACTGAGGCTGTCGCCTTTGGGCGTCTGGATCTCAATGGTCTGATACATGTGTGAACTCAACCGACTGGTGATTGTGGATTGACGAGTCCCGGACGATCAGCTCGGGCTCCAGCGTGACGTGCTGCGCCTCACCCGGCCCTTCGCCCCGAATGCGGGCCAATAACAGCTCCACGGCGGCGCGGCCCATGACCTCCAGCGGCTGACGGACCGTCGTCAGCGAAGGGCTGGTGTACTGGCTGAGTGAAATGCCATCGAAACCGACGACGGCCATGGCGTCGGGGGCGACTAGGCCACGCTCATAGAGCGCCTGTAGCAAGCCCAACGCCATCATGTCGTTGAAAGCGAAGATCGCCGTCGGCGGTTCGTCCAGCGTCAGAAAGTAGTCGAGTGCCTGCCGGCCCGAATCGGAAAGGTAGTCCCCGGTGAAGACGAGACCTGGGTCGAGCGTGAGCCCGGCCGACGTAAGCGTCTGGCGAAACCCATCGATACGTTCGGTGCTCACGGAGGAAATGGCCGGCCCGCAGACGATGGCGATGCGCCGGTGACCATGATCCAGCAGATGCCTGGTGGCCAGGCGCGCGCCCTGAGCATTGTCGAGGCCAACCGAGTCGAGATCGACACCGGGCATCTGGCGTTCAAACATAACGACCGGCGTGCCCGTCTCGACAACGGGCGCGATTTCGGCGGGGCCCATCTGGGCGCTGATGCAGATCAGGCCGTCCACACGTCTGGCCAGGAGATCCTGGAGCTGGGCTTCTTCTGTTGCCTGCTGCCAACCGGAATTGCAGAGAATGACGCTGTAGCCATAGTCAGACGCGGCGCGTTCCACACTGTAGACCACGGAAGCGAAGAAGGGGATTTCAATGCTGGGGACCAGCATGCCAATGGTGAGGGTTTCGCGTCGACGCAGGCTACGCGCCACGGCGTCCGGTCGGTAGCTGAGCAGGGCCATGGCCTGGCGCACGCGCTCCGTCAACTCAGAGCTAACGGGACGCGTCCCATTGATGACGTGACTGACGGTCGCGGTCGAGACATCGGCCAGTTCGGCGACGTCGCGGATGGAGGCCATAGCCAGTCCCCGGGCACAGCAGGTAAACGATTACGACGCGAGATGCTGCATACGATAGCAAAGGTGGCGGTTCCTGTCAATCGACAACCATTGTGGGGCGATTCGCCTGAATCGCCAACCCCGCGACGTGGGCCAGTCACGCCACGGTTGGGCGAATCGCCTGCTTCGCCAGGCACGCGACGAGGGCCAGCCGCACCACGGCTACGCCGGCAGCCAGCGTCGGGCCAGGGCGGCCGTGACCAGGCAGACGGCCGCCGACAGCAGGGCGTTCGGCAGCAGCGTGCCGGCACGGGTGAACAGCAGCGTGGCGACGGTCGGCGCCATGAACCGGGCCAGGCCCATGGCCGCCACATTCAACGACAGCGACGTGGCCCGCGCGTCGGGCGCTACTTCGCTCATTAGCGGGAAGAAGGAGACGATCGTGTACTCGAAACAGAAGAAGACGAGCGAGAACCCAGCCAGAGACAGCGCCACGCTCTGCCCCAACCGCGGAAGCAGGAACAGCGCCCCGGCGAACACCAACAACCCCAGCGTGACGCTGCGCTTCTTGCCCAGGCGATCCGTCCAGAAGAAGCTCGTGCCCTCGGCCAGGAGTTCCGACGCGCCGGTGACGATGCTGAGCAGGCCGATGGCGGAAACCGAGAGACCGAACCGCCCGTCAAGAAAGGCCCCGTAAACGATCAGGACGTTTTCGACCGCGAAGATGATGCCGAAACCAACGACGGGGGCCGCCAGCACGGGCGGCCGCCGCAGGAGACCAAGCCAGCTGAGAGGCGTCGCCCGGAGCGAGCCGGCAGCGGCGCTGGGCCGAGCGCCCCGAGTCACCCGAGGGACGAACAGCCGCAGCCCGACAATGGCCGCCACCAGCAGCGCGGCGATGGCCAGCCAGGGGACGTTCCAGCGAGCACGCTCGATGGCGAAACCGGCGGCGGGCACCCCGATCAGCCACGACAGGGCCCACGCCATGGAGATGGCCGCGAACGGCCGGCCCCGCCGGGCATACGGCACGGCATCGCCGATGTAGGCGTGCACGGTTGGGTCGAAGACGGCCCGGGCCAGCCCAATGGCGGCAAACGCCAGCAAGGCGACGACATAGGACCGCGACAGGCCGACCACCACGGCTGCCAGCAGCACGACAACCAGCGCCCCCTGCATCACACGCCGCCGGCCGTAGCGGTCGGAGAGGCCGCCGAAGAAGGGGGCGAACACGCGCACGCCTCCCTGGACTGAGGCGAGCTGGCCCGCGGCGGTTAGCGACACGCCGAGCCCGCGCGCCACAGCGGGCAGGAACGGGTAAAGCAGGCGGAAGCTCATGTTGGTGAGGATCCGCGCGAAGAAGAGCGCGCCCAGGGACCGGCGGCTCATCCCGGGCGCCGCGCTCGTCGTGGTCGCGGCGGCAGCCTCCGTATCGCCGCTCACGCTGCCTCCGCGAACCGGCCCGCCAGACTCTCCCAGGCGCGGGCGATGCCGGCAGGCGGAAAGATGCCCGCCTCGGTGATGATGCCGCGGATGCGGCCCGGTGGCGTGATGTCGAAGAACGGGTTGCGCACCGTGACGTGGGCGGCGTCCGCTAGCTCCCCGGCCGCCAGCAGCTCCGCGGCCGGCCGCCGCTCGAGGGCGATCGGCGTGCCGTGGGCGGTCGCGCGCAGCAACTTGAGCGACTCCGCCGCGACAAAGAAGGGGCGATCGAGTCGCTCGGCCACGATGGACAGCAGGTTCGAACCCATCTTGTTGGCCACGGACCCATCCATGGCGATCGTGTCTGCCCCGATTAGGAACCAGTCTGCCTCGCGGGCGAGCTCCGCTATGGCGGCGTCGGCGACGAAGGTCACCGGCACGCCCATGGCGGAGAGCCGGGCGGCGGCGAAGCGACCCTCGCGCAGCGGGCGTGACTCCGTGCAGATGACCTCGAAGCGCCGGCCCGCGGCGACGCCGGCGGCGAAGACGGCCAGCACGGACTCGCTGAAGCTGTGCATCATGACGCGCTGGTCGTCGGCGAGGAGACCGCCGCCGATGGCCCCCAGCTCCGCCACAGCGGCGAGCGAGTGCCGGATGAAGCGCTCGGCGCGGGCGACGACGGCGCGGCGCGCCGCC
>JBFGLK010000422.1:0-3990 GCA_041576195.1 Promineifilaceae bacterium (SeqCode) | reverse complement strand
GCTGGCCGGCAGGCCAGCCGGGCTCGTTGAGCAACAGGTAGTTGAGCAGGTCAAGCCGGTGCTCGGCATCCGCCAGCCATGCCTGTTGTTCGCCGGAGAGCTCCCGAAACGCCAGGTCGGTGGGCGCCAGCAGCCCGTCCACATCTCCAAAGCGCAGCTGGTAAGCCAGTCCGGCCTCTTCGACCAGGCCGCGCACGGTCGTCAGGCGGCTGTCGTTGCGCAGCTGGCCCCAGATGCTGACGACCTCCCCACGCTCCGGGGGAATCAGGACGGCGTCGATCACGTGGACGATGCCGTTGGCCGCCCGCATGTCCGCCCGCGTCACGTTGGCGAAGTCGGCCCTTACCACGTTCCCCCGACTGGTGAACGAGATGAAGCCGCCGATCTCCGACTGGACGAGCCCGGTGACCAGCAGATCGGCCGTCGATAGCTCTTCTCCGATCAAGTGGTGCCGCATGACCTGGCGCAATACGTCCGGGTCGGTCTGGCTGGGCGTCCAACCGATCTGCGAAAACGCGTCGTTGGTCGGCGCCAGAACGGTCATCAGGCTCGCGGCCTCGATCTCTATGTCGGCGCCGGCGCTGCGCAGAAGGCTCTGAAAGAAAAGGAACTGGTCGTCGTCCAGCAGCTCGGCGATTGTGGGCAGGGCCTCTTGCGGCACGGGCGTGGCCAGCACCTCATTCGGGAACGCGGGCGGCTCCGGCTGGCGCGTGCACGCCGCCAGGCCGAGCATGATGAGGATCCACAGGGCCCGACCATTACTGAACAACGGCAAGAACGCCTCCTAGCGATCGCGGGTGAGCCTCGTCCAAATCTGCTCGGCTCGCGCCAGATCGTCGGGCGTGTTGACGTTGAAGAAGCTCAGGCCCTCCGGATCGAAGCGCGCCACGTCGGCTGCCGGCACGACCTGCATGCGCAGATCCTTGAAGGTGCTGATCATGCGCTGATCGCCGCGGTCCAACGCTTTGTCTACAGCGACCAGGCCCGGCTCCCGCGCGTAGACGGCGTGCATCGTCTGGAAGCGCTCGTTCCACATCGGCACCACCGCGTCGACGCCTTCGGTCTGGCGCAGCAGGTAGCAGAGGAGTTCGCGATTGAGGAACGGCATATCGCAAGCGACGAGCAGCACGTAATCGCCGGTGGCGGCCTGCAGCGCCGTGCGCAGACCCGGCAGCGCCCCGGCCCCAGGTACCTCGTCGGAGACAATTGGTAGCCCCAGGTGGAGATAACGCTCCGGAGTGTTGCTGACGACGAGCATCTCCTCGCCGATGCCGGCCACACAGTCGGCGATGCGTTCCACGATGGGCACACCGCCTACCGGCAGCAGCCCTTTGTCCTGCCCCATCCTCGAGGAGCGCCCCCCCGCCTGAATGACGACGCTGATCATAGGCTTATTGTAGCACGCTCGCCCGGCGCTTCCCCACCGGGCGGGTATCATCAGGCCATCGTCGCGGCGCCGGCCATTCGCCTTTCGCCCGCGCCGCAATACAATGGACGTCGGCGCGGCCACCGGCACCCGGCCTGCGCTGACTCGAACGCGCAGGAACGCAAGATGAAATCACGACTCGTTTTGTACCTCTTTGCGGTAGCGCTGGCCGTAGCTTGTGGCCAGGAAGCCGCGCCCACCCCCTTGCCGCCTCCCCCCGTGGCCACCGCGACGAGCCCGCCGGCGGTCCCGACCATCCCGCCGCCGGTGGTCACGGCGACGCCGCCGCGCGTGGCCACAGCCGTCTCGCCCGCCACGGTGACGCCGTTTCCCAGCCCGGTGCCGTCGCCGACATCGGCGGCCGAGCCAACGACGGCCCCGGTCGTCCTGCTCGCTCCTGAGGACTTCGGGCCCGACCGCAACCCCCTCACGGGCGAGCTCGTGGCCGAGCCGGATAACCTGACTCGCCGGCCCATCGCCGCCAAGATCTCCAACGCGCCGGCGCAGTGGGTCCGGCCGCAGTCCGGCCTGAACAGCGCCGATGTGGTGTTCGAGCACCTGGCCGAGGGCAACCTGACGCGCTTCACAGCCATCTTCTACAGCCAGACACCCGTCGACGTCGGGCCGATTCGCAGCGCCCGCCTGATCGACATCGAGATCCCGGCCATGTATGACGCTGCCCTGGCATTCTCTGGCTCGAGCGTCGGCGTCTCTCGCAAGATCCGGGCCAGCGACTTCGCCGAACGTGTTCTCTATGCCAACGAGCCGGGCTACTATCGCACCGGGGCCAACAAGCCGCTCGAGCATACGCTGTACGCCGATCCGAATGGCTGGTGGCGCGCCCTCGACGCCAAGGGCCAAAACCGCCCGCCCGCGTTCGGGCAAATCATGGCCTTCAGTAGCCAACCGCCCGCGAACGGCGAGCCAGCCGTCGACCTGTCCGTGGACTATCGACAGACGGTCTCGCGCTGGCAGTACGATCCGGCCACAACCACCTACCGGCGCTGGTCGGATGGCGAGCCGCTGGTCGATGCCACCACCGGCGAGCAGCTCTTCGCCCGCAATGTCGTGGTCGTCTTCGCCAACCATCAGACCGACTTCAGCATCTGCGAGACACAGGTCGACAATCGCTGTCTGGCCTTTTCGATCGAGATCCAGATCTGGGGTGAGGGACGGGCTTGGCTGTTCCGCGACGGCCAGCGCTTTACCGGCACCTGGCGCCGCGTGGCCCGCAACGACATGCTGATCCTGACCGACGCCGACGGCCAGCCACTGCCGCTCCAGCTCGGCAACACATGGTTCCAGATGGTGCCCACCGACTTCGATCGCCAGATCGCCGTCAGCACGGGGGAGTAAGATGCCCGTTTGCCATTGGGCAAGGGCTCAGGCGCCGCGCGAGGCGCCCGCGGGCGCATGATCCGGCCGGTCCGGCGGCTTGATGCCTGGCCGGCCGCCCTGCCGGCAGTTGTCGGTGGGCTCGCCCTGAACCGCCTGCTCTTCGAGGCGCTCTTCCCCGCCGTCTGGCTCGGCCGCCCGCCGGCCGCCGTCGCCTTCGCCCTCCTGGCCCCGCTCCTGGCCGTCTGGCCCTGGCGCCGCCTGGCCCGCCGGACCGGTCGTCTCACCGCCACGCTGCCGTTCCTGCCCCTGCTGCTGAACCTGGCCTGGCTGCCGGACCCGGCCATCGACCTCGTCCGCGCCCGCCTGGCTTTCGGTGCCGCGCTGTGGCTTGGCGCCGCGCTATGGCTCGGCGGCGCGCTCTGGCCGGCGCGCCGTCGCGGCCGGCGCTGGCTGCCGCTCGTGCTCCTGTGGTTGGGCGCCGGGGCCCTCTACCTGATGACAATGCCGGGCACCGTCGGTCGCGCGGACACGTTTGAATTCCAGGTGGTCACCCCGGCGCTCGGCATCGCCCATCCCACCGGCTATCCGCTCTACCTGCTGCTCGGCCGTCTGCTCACACTGCTCATCCCCCTCGGCAGTCCGGCCTGGCGGCTCAACGTCGTCACGATGGCGTTCGGCCTGGCGGCGCTGGCTTTCGCCTGCCTGCTGGCCGCCTGGCTCTATCGAAACCGGAGTGACGAGCCTCGCTCGCCGTACGCCTTGCTCGCGGCCGCCGCCCTGGCCCTGACGCCGACCCTCTGGAGCCAGGCGATCGAGGCCGAGGTCTACACGCTTCACCTACTCCTCGTCGCCGCGGCCCTCTGGTGGATGGCGCGCCTGCTGGCCATGCCCCCGGCGGCGGTCCCCGGCGCCGCCCGTTGGCTACCGCTGCTGCTCGGCCTGGCCCTCACCAACCATCTCACGAGCCTGTTTCTCCTGCCGCCTGCCGCGCTCACGTTGTTCTGGCTGCGCCGGCGCCTGCCACGCCGGCCCGATTACTGGCTCAGGCTCCTGGCGCTCTTTCTGGCCCCCCTGCTGCTCTACGCCTACCTGCCGCTTCGTTGGGCCGCCGTCAACGGGGAGCCGATGGGCGCCGACCGCTTCGTGGACTGGGTGATCGGCGGGCGCTTCCAGGGAGCCCTACGGCCGCTCGAGGCCAGGCGCGACTCCGCGCGATTTGCCGTTGT
>JBFGLK010000421.1:0-3990 GCA_041576195.1 Promineifilaceae bacterium (SeqCode) | reverse complement strand
GGCGCGCGGCGTCGGCCGGATCGACCAGCAGCCAGAGGAAGCTGCCGTAGTCGAGGATCATCTGCGGGACGATGCCCCGCGCCATGATGTCGGCGAGTTGATCTGGCTCCAGGCGTACGCCGACCGCCGAGGCCGGGGCGGGCGCCGGCCCCGCCAACCCGCCGGCTGCCGGCAAGAGGGCCAGGAGCAGGAGCCCGAGGAGCAGGCTCAGCGTCAGAGCGCGTCGCTGCATGGTGTCGTGATCGGGCAGTTTGGCCGACACCCTAAGGGTGCAGAGCACCCTTAGGGTGTCGGCTCAGGGACCGCTCACTCGGGAAACACGCCGGCCTGTGCCGGCAGGATCGTCCCCTGCCACAGGCCCCGTGCGCCGGAGCCGTCGGTGCACACGCGGAAGCCGCGCACCAGGCCGCCACCGGGGAAGAAGCCAATGGAGAGAGCGTCGCACTGGACGCCCTGATGCCACAGCAACAACCGTGGCGGCGGCCCCGCCCGGAACGCCCACAGACCACCGCCGCCCGCGCTGTCGGCGAAGGTGGCGTCGTCATAGAGCGTGTAGGTGCCCGAGCCGCTGCCGCCGTTGTTCATGGCGAAGGCGTAGTTGATCGTGGCCACGATACCCGGGCCGGGGGGCTCACACCACGCCAGCGTCGCCGCCAGCGTCGCTTCCCGATCGGCCTGCGGCAGCGCCTCCCAGGGGAACGTCCAGAAGGTCGACTTCACGCCGTCCACCCGGTTGACCGCCCCGATGCGCCCGTTGATGCCGATCCAGGCCGACTCCGCGGTCGCGTTGGGCGCGATGATGTCCGAGTAGTCGGTGAACGGGTAGGTCAGCGGCGATGGCCCAAAGCCGCCATAGAGGCTACCCTGGCCGGTGACACTGGTGTAGTCGCCGGCGTCGTTGGTGACGGATTGGGCGCCCAGGTAGTTCTGCATGAAGGCGGTCAGCCCGCGATCGTAGCGGTAGTCCTGCGCGCTGATGAAGAAGCAGCCGCCGGCATCCAGGTAGGTGGCCAGCGCAGCTTCGCCCGCCGCGCCGGGGCCGGCCGCGCCGCCGAACTCGTCGCCGCTAAACCAGACAATGGCGTCATACTGCAGCAGCGTGGCGCTATCCGGCTCGTTGTCGCTGTTGGCCGTGTCCCACACGTCGTAGGGCACGCCGAGCGCGTCGAGCGCGGCCGTGTAGGTCGGGCGCACGTTCGGGTTGTTGTCGTCGTCGTCCACGAGCAACACGGGCGGCACGTCCAGCGTGGTGAAGCTGAAGGCCGCGGCATCGCTCCCGTCGCCGCAGGCGTTCTGCGCCCTGACCGTCCAGTAGTAAGTGGTCAACGGGTTCAGCGGGACGTCCATGGTATGGCTCGTGCCGGCCTCCGACGCGCTGTAGATCACGTTGGCGAACGCCGGGTCGGTGGCCACGCGCAGCAGATAGGACGCCGCCTGCGCCGCCGGGGTCCACGTGAAGGTGGGCGTCAGCGACACACCGGTGGCGCCGTTGGCCGGCGTCTGGAGCGGCGCCAGGCCCGGCACGGCGGTATCCGCCGACAGGCCCACCGTCGTCGTGTGCGTGCTGGTCGGGGCGATGCCCACCACGTCGATCGCGTAGACGCCCGGCGCCAGGCCGACCATGGTGTCGAGCGTGAGCTGGCTACTGCCGGGCGGGATGACCGGGTTGACGTCGAAGAGCGCGGCGACGCCGGGGGGCGTGTTCGGGGCGCTCAGCGTCACCGGATCGTCGAAGCCCAGGATGTTGCCCACGTCGACCGTGAAGAAGGCGTCGTCGGGCACGCAGACCGTCGCGGCGTCTGGCGAGACGTCGAGGGTGAAGTCCGGGAAGAGGGCGCAATTCTGGCAGATCAAGGCGAAGTCCTGATCGGTCGCGTCGCCACTGTAGGGCACACCATCGCCGCTGATGTTGACGGCGTCGACGATGATGGTGACGCCGGCCGCCGGGTTCTGGACGTAGACGTTCTCCAGGTTGTTGATCGTGTCGGCCGCGCCGCCCATCATCGACCAGCCGCCGCTGAAGACGTTGCCCAGGTAAGTGCTCCCGCCGTTGATCACCGTCAGGTCGAGGTTATTGACGAGGGCCGGGTTGGCCCCGACGGCGCCGGGCGCGTCGGACCAGGCCAGTGTGATCTTCAGGGGCCGGCTTGTATCCGGCACGCCAAGCGAAAGGATCCACTGCTCGCCCGTGCCGTCGAAGGTCGTCTCCTGGTCCCAGTAGAGGCCGTCGGTCTCTGCGTTGAGAAGGTTGTCAATGTTCACCCGGCCCCAGCCCTCGTGGATGTTGGGGATGTCGGCCGCGGCCATGTCGACGGCGCTGTTGACCAGCAGGGCCTTGGCCATGGCCGGGCTGGGGTCGGCGCCGCCGTTGAAGGAGCGCCACCACTCAGTGGCTATGGTGATCGCGCCGGCGGCGTGTGGCGCCGCCATACTGGTGCCGCTGCAGAAGGCGTACAGGTTGTTGGTGCCGGGGATGGCCGACGAACAGGAGCCGCCCAGATCATTGCGGGCGGAGGCGATCTGCTCGCCGGGCGCGGCGACGGTCGGCACCCAGCGGCCGTCCACGGCGGGGCCGCGACTGCTGAAGCCGGAGATGGCGTCGATGTTGCCGACGCGGTAGTTGACGCTGCTGGCGACGACGATCAGGTTCTTGCCTTCCTTGGGCGAGGTGAGCCCACTGAAGCCGGAGTTGCCGGCAGAGAAGACCTCGATGAACGGCTCGGCGACGGTCGTGGTGTCGAAGTTGCCGTCGCGCACCATGATGTCATGCGTTCGTTCCGTGGCCTGATAGCCGTGTTGCGTGCCCTCGCCGGACGTCCACGAGTTGTTACCCCCGATGGCGCCACCGAGAACGGCGCGCTTCGAGTGCTCCTGCCAGCCGCCCACGGGCGGCCAGGAAGGGGCCGAGAGCGAGTTGGAGGTGAAGATGCTGTAGCCGGGGGCTACGCCCAGGCCGTAGAGGAAACCGCCGGTGTCGCTAAAGCCGCCGGCAGCCGTGCCGCCGACGATGCCGGCCACGTGCGTGCCGTGACCGCCGCCGGCGCAGTCGCTGCCGGGCTGGCCGGGCGGGTCGCAGGCGCCGGGGAAGCTATAGCCGCTGACGATGTTGGGGCCCAGGTCCGGGTGATCGTAGTCCACGCCAGTATCGATGATGCCCCAGGTGACGCCGGTGCCGTCATACCCAGTGTCGTTGATCCAGTCGTAATAGCCGGGGAATGGCACGCCGGCGTTGTAGTTGCCGGCCAGAATCTGGGAGGACATCTCGTCGTCCAGGATCGGCTCCGGGCCGACGTGGCCCAGCCAGAGGACGGTGGGCAGCGCGGCGACGGCGTCGAGCGCGGTGGCCGGCAGGCGCACGATCGCGTCGTAGAAGACCTGATCGGGTTGGGCGGCGTAGGATTGGAGCACGACGGCGCCGGCGCGGCGCAAGGCCGCCAGCGTGCCGAGGACGTCGCCGTCGTTGTAGAAGAAGACGTCGACATTGGCGAGGGTGCCGGCACGGCCGGCCAGGCCGCCGTCGAGCTTGTAGGCCGGGTGGTACGCGCCCGTCCAGCGCACGAAGTCGAGGTCGCCGGCCGCCGCGACCCGGGCGCCGTCGGCCCAGACCAGGAAGGCGTGGTGCGGGTAGTACTGCAGCAAGCGCAGGCCGCGGGCCTCCAGGGCGGCCAACCAGGCGTCGCTGGTGGGGTCGGCGAGCTGCACCAGGTAGAAGCCTTCGCCCGCCCCGCCGGCGCGGAGCGCCGGGTCGAGGGCCGGTTCGCCGTCGCGCAGCGGGTCGAAGCGATAGCCGGGCACGTGCACGGTGCCGGCATCGGTCGCCGCCACGTAGGGCACGCCACTGCGCGCCAGCCGGGACAGGCCGGCCTCGTCCAGCTCCAGCCAGTGGAAGCTCCCATAGTCCACGGCGCGCGCCGGATTGAGGCCCAAGGCCAGGGCTGCCGGCGCGTCGGCAGCGGCGATGCGGACGAACTGCCCACCCGGCGAGGCGGC
>JBFGLK010000420.1:0-3992 GCA_041576195.1 Promineifilaceae bacterium (SeqCode) | reverse complement strand
GCTCGGCTGGGACCTCACGCTGGCCGATCCGACCGGTTACCCGATGGCGCTGGGCAGGCACAAGGACGGTATCATCGCCATCGCGGTGAACCCGGATGGCCGGTGGCTGGCCACCGGGGGCCTGGACCAGAAAGTGCGTTTGTGGGACCTGCAGTCTCAAACGGGATCGCCCGCGGCGACGCTGCGCGGTCACACCGAGCTGATATTCGATGAGGCCTTTTCGCCCGACGGACGGTATCTCGCCACTTCAAGCAGCGATCACACCGTGTGGCTCTGGAACGTGGCGATGGAGGATCCGGCGGAAGACGCGATGACCCTGCTGGGCCACGACGACGCCGTGCGTGGCATAGCGTTCAGTCCGCAGGGCCGCTGGCTCGCCAGCGCCGGCTGGGACGGCACCGTACAGCTGTGGGATCTGTCAACGCCGCTGTCAGCCTCCTCGCCATTCCTGCTACAAGGGCATTCCTCGGTGGTCGGGCGACTCGCGTTCAGCCAGCACGACCAGTTACTGCTGACAGCGGACGCCAATACTGGGACGTTGCTTTGGGACAAGGAGATTGACCGCTTCAGCCCCGACCCGGTAGCCCAGCTGCCGGTTCGAGCCGCCAGCGCCTCCAATCGCTGGCTTCTGGTGGCCGACGAGGCGGGCTACGCGGCTATCCGTGGTCTTGAGCATGTCCCACGCAATGCCCCGCTGCTGCTCCCGCCGGTGACTGACTGGCGCGATGCGCTGGCGCTAAGCGACGACGGGCGTTGGGTTGTGACGGCAAGCCGGGAGCCGGAACCGCCGTTGTGGGAGTCCGTGATTCTGTACCCATCGGTGTCCCAGGGCAGGGCGTGGCAGCCACCCCGTCTTTGGGATGTGAGCCTGCTATTGGCCGATTCGGCGCTGCCGGCGTCCGCGAATACCAACGCCGCTCGGGAACTGCCAGGCCTAGAGTCCGGCGTTTTACTGGCGCATTTCAGCCCAGATGGTCACTGGCTGTTGACCGAGCAGCCGGACTTCGTCGGCGCGTTGTGGCCGCTGCCCACGTCGCCGGATCGCGCGGCGCCTCGCCTGCTGCCCGGCCATTCCGGGCGATGGCGGGCCGCATTTAGCGCCGACGGGCGCTGGCTGGCCACGGCCGGCGAGGATCAGACGGTGCGGCTTTGGGACCTACTCCAGACGGACCTGGAGAGCACAGTACGCATCCTCAAAAATCCCGGTCGGACCTGGGATCTTGCCTTCTCGCCGGACAACCGCTGGCTCGTTACAGGCGACAGTGACTTCGCGGCCCGCTTACGCGACATGAGTGAACTGTCGACACTGGAAAAGCCCATCGTACTCCGTGGACACGGGGGCGCCGTATTCAGTGTAGCCTTCAGCCCGGACGGTCGCTGGCTGGCGACGGGCAGCCTGGATCAGACGATTCGCGTCTGGGATCTGGCAACGCCCGGCCCGGCGGCGACCACGCCCCGCGTGCTGGTGGGTCACGACGACTGGGTGTCGGCGCTGGCCTTCAGCCATGACAGCCGTCGCCTCCTGAGCGGCGCGCGGGACGGCACGACATTGCTCTGGAACCTGGATATTGGACAGCTGATCGATGTGGCCTGTGTGGCCATCGGCCGAAGCCTGACGCCGGCGGAGTGGACGCGCTTTTTCGGCGACGATCCCTATCAGCCGGCCTGTCAGTGAAGGAGGCGGCGATCAGGGCTGTTGGATCGATCCACGGTCCCTGATCCTTGGATCCCGACTCCGGCCCCCAACGACTACCCCCGCCCTTGGAAGCCAGATTCCAGCCGCCGAGCGGCCTCATCCAGCGTTTCATCGCGTTTGCAGAAGGCGAAGCGGGCCAGCCCGGCGCCGTCGCTCGGCTGGTGGTAGAAGGCGCTCGGCGGGATGGCGGCCACGCCCACTTCCATAGTCAGATGCCGGCAAAACGCCACGTCATCCCCCAGACCCAGCCCGCCAATCTGGGCCAGCACGAAGTAGGTCCCTTCCGGTGCGATTGGGCGCAGACCACAGGCCGACAGGACCGGCAGGAGTTGCTCGCGCCGCTCGCCGTAGTCGGACGCCAGCGCGTCATAGTAGCCGCGGCGGTCGGCCTCTTCCAGGCCGACGGCAGCCGCCTCCTGCAGAGGCGCCGCCCCGCAGAAGGTCATGAACTGGTGCGTGCGCATGACGCCGGCCAGCAGGCGCTCCGGCCCAACCGCCCAGCCCACTTTCCAGCCGGTGGCGCTGAAGGTCTTGCCCAGGCTGGAGATGGTCAGCGTCCGCTCGGACATACCCGGCATCGTCGCCAGCGGCACATGTCGCCGCCCGTCGAAGACAATGTGCTCATACACTTCGTCCGCCAGGGCCAGGATGTCGTAACGGCGGCAAAGCTCGGCGACGAGCGCCAGCTCCGCCTCGGTGAAGACCTTGCCCGTGGGATTGTGGGGCGTGTTCAGGACGATGAGCCGGGTGCGCTCCGAGAAGAGCGCGGCCAGGGCCGAAGCGTCTATCTCCCAGGAGGGCGGCCGCAGCGTGTAGAAGCGGGGCACGCCGCCGGCCATGGTCACGGCCGGCACGTAGGAATCGTAGGTGGGCTCAAAGAACACCACCTCATCCCCGGGATCGACCAGGCCCAGGATGGCGGCGAACAACGCCTCCGTGGCACCGTGCGTGATGACGACCTCTCGCTCCGGATCCGGGCGCAACCCATAGTGCGCCGCCATCTTGGCCGCGACGGCCCGGCGCAGGCGAGGCCTTCCACGGGCCGGCGCGTACTGGTTGACGTCCGCTGACACCGCCGCCATCGCTGCCTCCTTGAGGAAGTCCGGGGCCGCGAAATCGGGAAAGCCCTGGCCCAGATTGACGGCCCCGTGCCGGTCGGCCAGGGCCGTCATTTCGGCGAAGATGGTCGCGCCCAGATGGCGCACACGTGCGGCAAGTTCGATCGTCATGGCAGCCTCTCGGCGGGGATCGGGGACGGGGGACCGTTCCTCTGTTCTCCGGTCCCCGATCCCCAATCCTGCTACAATTATCCGAACGGATGCCAGCGTGTCAACGCGGAGGGCGCGATGGAAATCACCATCTCTCTGGGCCAGATGGACGTGCGGCTCGGCGAACCGGAGGCCAATTGGGAAGTCGTCAAGCGGCTGACGCTGGACGCGGCCCGGCGCGGCTCTGACCTGGTGCTCTTCCCGGAACTGTGGTCGACCGGCTACGATCTGGAGAACGCCGGGCGCTTCGCCACGGCCGTCGATGCCGGCATCTTCGCCCGGCTGGCCGAGCTCGCCCGCTCGGCCGGCATCCACATCGTCGGCTCCTGTCTCTCACTGCTGGGGGCCGGTCGCTTCGGCAACACGGCCGCCTGGTTCGACCCGGACGGAAGGCTTCTGGGCGACTATAGCAAGGTCCACCTCTTCCGCTTGATGGACGAGGATCAATACCTGGCCGCGGGCGATCACTTATCCCTGGTCGATGTCCCGTGGGGGCCGGCGGGCCTGGCCATCTGCTACGACCTGCGCTTTCCAGAGCAGTTCCGGGCCTACGCGTTGGCCGGCGCGCGGCTGGCGCTCGTGCCGGCGGAGTGGCCCCACCCCCGCCTGGCCCATTGGCGGACGCTCCTGCGCGCCCGGGCCATCGAGAACCAGATGTTCGTCGTCGCCTGTAATCGGGTTGGGCGTTCCAGGGAGACCGACTTCTGCGGCCACTCGGCCGTCATCGATCCCTGGGGCGAGGTGGTGATGGAGGCGGGCGAAGAGGCGATGCTCCTCACGGCGACGATCGACACCGCCGTGACCGAGCATGTGCGCCGAAAGATCCCGGTATTCCAGGACCGCCGTCCCGACGTTTACGACGCCGAGATCTGACGGCTCAGTTCCAGGGCAGCTGGCTCCGCGTTCGCCAGTATTGCGCGGGCGGCTCGACGAGCGACGCGAGCGCCTCTTCCAGGTCGTCGCTCCAGGGCACATCGACGGCCGAAATGTTGGACGTCAGGTGATCGATGCGCGCCGCCCCGCTGAGG
>JBFGLK010000419.1:0-3993 GCA_041576195.1 Promineifilaceae bacterium (SeqCode) | reverse complement strand
TACAACGTCACTGGTGAGGGACGCTACGTGCTTGAGCGTCATGACGGGCGCGGGGGATGGCAGCGTCTCACCGACGGGTGGGAGGAGACGGCGGCCGTGCATCAGGGGGTTGGCTCGACGAACCGGCTGAAGGTCGTCGTCGGCGGGCCAAATATCCTGCTGTTCGTCAATGATGAGCCGCTGGGCCAGTTCACGGACGCCGGCGGCTACGCCGGCGGACGCATCGCGGTCAATGCCGGCACCTTCGCCAATCCGGACCTCCAGGTGGCCTTCGACAACGTCGTCGTTCGCGAACCTTGACCGTCGCCCAGGCCTGATGGCTCGCCGACTGCCCCAACGCTTCCCCATTGCCCAGCGCGTCGAAATCCGCTTTGGCGATGCCGATGACCAGGGCTGGATGCCGGCTTACGTCGTGCGCCATCAGCCACCCGGCATCTGGGTGCGGACCGGGGACGGCCGGGAGTGGTTCGTCACGAACGGCCGCCGCATCCGGGCCGCGGCCCGGCCCTCTGCGGACGGGTGACCTGCCCGGAGACGATATGCGACTCGCCGTTCAGGATCGGCTTCGGGAGATCAATCGCACCTTCTACGCCACGGTGGCGCCCGCCTTTGCCGGCAGCCGCTCTTCTCCAGCCCCCGGCTTCCGCCGCCTGCTCCCCTGGTTGCCCAACGGCCCGATTCGGCTGCTGGACGTCGGTTGCGGCGAAGGGCGCCTGGGTCGCTTTCTCCATGAAGAGCTGGACCTGACGGGCTACGTAGGCGTCGACCAGGAGACGGCGCTCCTTGAACGGGCGCGCGCTGGCCTGGACGACGCGCTCGCGCCTACATTCCTCCGGCGCGATCTGTCGCAGCCCGGCGCGCTGGCGGGCGTGCGTCGCGCGCCGCTGATCGCGTGTCTGGCCACCCTCCAGCACATACCCGGCCACGCCGCCCGCCTCCGATTGCTTCGCGAGCTGGCCAGTCGGCTGGAGCCGGGCGGTCGTCTATGGCTATCATCCTGGCAATACCTCGACAGCTCCCGGCAGCGGCGCAAGCTCCTGGACTGGTCCGTCGTCGGCCTCACGGAACGCGATGTCGAGCCGGGCGACCATCTGCTGCGCTGGGAGCGGGATGGGCAAGCCATCCGCTACGTCGCCAGTCTTGACGAGGCGCGGCTTGCGAGCCTGGCGGCGGTCGCCGGCCTGGCCGTCAGGCACCGCTTTCGCAGCGACGGCCGAGAAGGCAATCTCAATCTCTATCTGGTGCTGGCGCCGGCCGAGCGTCGCCGCTGATTCTGTCTTCAGTCGGTTCTATGCTACAATGCGTACCGGAGGTGACTATGGGTTTGAAGCAAACGTTGCAGGCGGATGTCGCCGCAGCGATGCGCGCCGGTGACACGCAGCGACGCGACGTGCTGCGCGGTGCCCTGGCCGAAATCAAGCAGGTCGAGATCGATCGGCAGATCGTCCTCGAGGATGACGGCGTGGTCGACGTGCTCATCGGGCAGGTGAAGCAGCGGCGCGAGACCATCGCCGACGCTCAAAGGGCCGGCCGTGACGACCTGATCGCTGAGGCAGAGGGCGAGATCGCCGTTCTACAGATCTACCTCCCGCGCCAACTCAGCCGCGAAGAGCTGGAACCCATCATCGCCGGCATCATCGCCGAGCTTGGTATCACCGACATGAAGGGTATGGGTCGCGTCATGGGTCAGGCGATGGCCCGTCTCAAGGGGCAAGCCGAGGGGAATCAGGTCAGCCTGGTCGTGCGTGACCAGCTACAGCGCCTCTAGGCGCACCCGCCCTATTGGCAGAGGGGTCCGCGCCTGCGCGCTCGCCCTCGCCGCCATGTAGACCTCATGACAGCCACCGCCAATTCGGGCCAGGACTCCACCCAGCGGATCCAGCAACTGCTCCAGAGCTCCCTGCTCTGGCTTCTGACGCTCGCCCTTGCCGCTGGCCTGGCTCTCATCCTCGTATTCAACCTGGTGACCGGCGCCCAGGTATCCGTGACGCTTGGGGAGCCAGCGCCGGCGGACGTGCAAGCGCCGCAGACGCTCACCTACACCAGCCAGGTAGCCACCGAGCGCCAGCGCGCCAGTGCTATCGCCGCATTGGGCACCGTGTACAAGGCGCCAGACCTGAGCATCGGCCGCGCCCAACGTAATCTGGCCCAGGCGGTCTTCAACTTCATCGACGTCGTGCGCGCCGACACGACGGCCGACGTGGCCCTCAAGATCCGCTATCTGCGCGCGACCGAGGTGGCGGCCATCGAGCAGCAGGTCGCCCAGGACATCCTCGACTTCACCCAGTCCGAGTTTGCCGCCGTGAAGGACGACATTTTGCGCATCGTCGAGGAGGTGATGCGCCAGGAGATACGGGAGGAAGATGTCGGCAACGTGCGCCGCGAGGCGCGGCGGCAGATCAGCTTCTTCCTGACCACGGCCCAGGAGCGCGTCGTGACCAGCCTGGCGCCCCAATTTGTGGTAGCCAACACCTTCCCCGACGAGGCCGCCACCGAGCAGCGCCGGGCCGAGGTCGTGGCCCAGGTCCAGCCCGTGATCCGCACAGTGACCAAGGACGAGCGCATCCTCACGGTCGGCGAAATCGTAGACGAGGAAGATATCGAGCTGCTCCAGGTGCTCGGGCTACTGCAGCGGGAGGTGGACTGGCCCCAGATCGTCAGCGCTGTGACCGCCGCCTTTCTTTCGGTGGCCTTGCTTGTAACCTATTGGCGCATGTTTGGCGGACAGCAGGTCCGCACAATTCGCTATCTGCTCATCCTGGCGGTGATGTTGCTGACCTTCACACTGGGCGCCAAGCTCATGCTGCCGGGCCGCAGCGAGCTGGCTTACCTGTTCCCCGCCGCGGCCATGGCCATGCTCTTGAGCGTCGTGTTCGACGTGCGCCTGAGCATGATCGCGGCCATAACACTCGCCGCCCTGTCCGGCTATATCGCCGGCGACTCGCTTGAGTTGACGATCTTTCACGCGATCGGCGGTATGGTGGCCGTCATGACGTTGCGGGATGTGCAGCGCGTCAACGACTTCTTCCGCGCCGGCCTGATCGCCGCCCTGGCGGAGATGGCGGTCCTGGTCGTTTTCCGCCTGCCGCAGGATCCGGCATCGCTCGAGTTCCTGCAATTGCTCGGCTGGGCTCTGGCCAACGGCGTCATATCAGCTGGCCTGACGCTCGCCGGCCTGTTTGTCCTCGGCAGCGTTTTCGGCGTTACGACTACTCTGCAGCTGCAGGAGCTGGCGCGCCTCGATCACCCGTTGCTCCAGGAGTTGCTGCGGCGGGCCCCCGGCACCTACCATCACAGCATCATGGTGGCCAATCTGGCGGAACAGGCGGCCGAACAGGTCAAGGCGAATGGCACACTGGTCCGGGTAGGCGCCTTCTATCATGACGTGGGCAAGATGAACCGGCCGCCGTTTTTCACCGAGAACCAGGCGGGCATCAACCCACATGACTCCCTCGATCCGTTCAGCAGCGCCCGAATCATCATCAGTCACGTCACCGACGGCCTAGCGCTGGCGCGACAATATCGCCTGCCGGACCGCATTCGAGATTTCATCGCGGAGCATCACGGCGACAACGTCGTCACCGTCTTCTATCGCAAGGCGGTCGAGTTGGCCGAAGGCGACGAGAGCCAGGTGGAGATCGAGCGCTTCCGCTATCCGGGACCGCGCCCCCGCTCTCGCGAGGCCGGCATCGTCATGCTCGCAGACTCGGTCGAGGCCGCGTCCAGCGCATTGCAGCCCGATACGGAGAGCGCCATCGAGCGCCTGGTGAGCGGCATCGTCGAGGGGCACACGCGTGCCGGCCAACTGGATAATTCGGGGCTTACGCTTGGCGAGATCCAGGAGATCCGCGCTTCGTTGATCAAGACGCTGAAGGGCCGCTTCCACGTGCGCGTGAAGTACCCGGGCAACGAGGAGATGATGGCCGAGCGCAGGTCGGAAGCGACGAGGCTAGCAACCGCGCCGCCGGAGGTTGGGCTGCCGTTGGAGCGCAT
>JBFGLK010000418.1:0-3994 GCA_041576195.1 Promineifilaceae bacterium (SeqCode) | reverse complement strand
CGGCGCCGGCCGCCTCGGCGCGGCCGGAGGCGCTGAGGGCGTAGCCGGGGAGCCGGCCGTAGTAGATGCCGTCCGGGTTGTGCACCTGGCCGTGGCGGACGAAGTAGAGGGTGGTGGCCATACGAAGGACTCGGGTGGGTGGGGCGTGAGCCGCCGGTGGCCCACGCTTAACCTGGCGACCCGCCTGTCAACCCTTCCAGCGCCTTGACCAGCGCGTGATTCCCCTCGCCCCCGAGACCCTGGCGTTGCAACGCCCGATAGAGCTGAAACACCAGCCCCGTGCCCAGCAAGGGCACCCCCAGCGCGTCGGCCGTCTCCAGCACCAGGCGCAGGTCCTTCTGTTGTAGGTCGACGGTGAAGCCCGGGCGCCAGTCACGGGCGATCATCTGCGGGCCGCGGTTGGCCAGCATCCAGCTGCCGGCAGCCCCTCCTTTCACCGCCTCCAGCGTGCGCTCCAGATCCAGCCCGCCTGCCTGGGCGAACAACAACGCCTCGCTCACCGCCAGGCCGGTGACCACCACCAGGATCTGGTTGACGAGCTTCACCATCTGCCCGGCGCCCGAGGGGCCGACGTGGGTGATCGCCCGACCGTATGCCTCGAGGACGGGTCGCGCCCGGCGGACATCCGCCTCGGCGCCACCGATCATGATGCTCAAGGTGCCCCGTTCGGCCCCTTCGCTGCCGCCGCTGATGGGAGCGTCCAGGAGGGTGGCCCCGCGCTCGGCGAGGCGTTCCCCCAGGACCACCGCGGCCCGGGGGCTGATGGTGCTGTGATCGACCACGAGCTTGCCGGCAGCGATGCCCGCCAGGACGCCGTTCTCGCCCAGGATCACGGCCTCCACGTCCGGGGTGTCGCTGACGCAGATCAGGATGATGTCGCAGCGCCGGGCGAGGTCGGCCGGGCCCGTCGCGGCGGTCGCGCCGGCGGCCACCAGGGGCGCCATCCGGCTCGCCGTCCGGTTCCACACGACCAGATCCCGGCCGGCGCGCAACAGGTTGTGGGCCATGCCCCGGCCCATGATGCCCAGGCCAATGAAGCCGATGCGTTCGCTCATAGTTGTCTCCACTCGTGGGGTCACGACTCGTACCGCGGCCAATGATAGGCGCCGGCCCGGCCCTCGTCAACGCGCGGCGGGCCGGACTCGCCCCGGCCGGTGGGCGGCCCGCCGGCGGAAGGTATGGGCCCATGCGGCAAGTGTAGCCCAGTTTACACATCGGTTCTGACCTATGTCCCAGTGTGGACGGGCCGGTTGGGACCTGTCGACCATTCCGGCGAGGGCGCGATTATGGCTGAATAGTTGGCAAGGGACAGGGCCTCCGCGTTTGCCCGATCGGCATACCCGCGAGGTCGATGAGACGACATGAAGGGACAGCCTCGCGCCAACTTGTGGAGAACCATCGCCGCCATCCTGTGCCTCCTGCTGGCCGGCATGGGCGTCGCGGCGGCGAAGGCGCCGGCGACCGACCCGGCCCCGGCTCCGGCCGTGCGGCTGCACTCGCGCCAGTTCGTGCCGGCACCCGGCGTGGAGGCCGGCCTAGCCGCCAATCCGCGGCCCGGCGCCTGGCACGGCCTGCTGCAGTTCGAGAGCCCGCCGGACCCGGCCCAGCGCGCGGCCCTGGCGGAGCACGACGTCTCGCTCCTGGCCTACGTGCCGCGACTGACGTGGGTGGCCCGGTTGCCCGCCGATCTGGCGCCGGTGCGGGCCGTGCCCGGCGTGCGCTGGATCGGCGCCCTGCGCCCTGAGGACAAGCTGGATCCGGGGCTGTCGATCACGCTTGCCGAGGGCGCCGGCGCGTGGGCGCGGCAGCCGGACGGCATGCTCGCGCTCTGGGTCAGCCTGTTTCCCGGCGAAGGCCCAGAGCAGGCCGCCGCCGCGGTGGCCCCGCTGGGAGGGCGGGTGGCTGGCCGGGGGCCACAGGCCGGCCCGCTCGTCATCCACGCGCCGGCCGAGGCGATCCCGGTCCTGGCCGGCCTCGACGGCGTCGCCTGGGTCTCCCTGCCTCCGGCGCCGCCCGTGCCGCTGAACGCCGGCGTGCGCCAGAACACGGGCGCGGCCGTCGTCCAGGCCAGCCCGTATGACCTGGATGGCGCGGGCGTGCGCGTGGCCATCTGGGACGCGGGCCGCATCGACGCCCACCCGGACTTCGACGACCGGCTGATCATCGCCCGCGACAGCTATGTCGACAACCACGCCACGCACATTGCCGGCACCGTGGCCGGCTCTGGCGTGAACAGCGATCAGGACGGCAATGGGGGCACGCCCGGCCAATATCGGGGTGTGGCGCCCGGGGCGCAGATCATCTCCTACCATACCTACGGCAGCCCCACCGTCGAGCATGACGAAGCCATCAACACCTATGGCGCCGATGTCTCCCAGAACGCCTGGGGATACGGCAGTTGCTCCCTGGCCGGGCTGTATGACTATTACGCCCGCGACTACGACAACATCACCGCCGGCGCCTACGGTCGGGGCATCTCGGTCGTCTTCGCCACCGGCAACTGGGGCGCCAATTGCGGCAGCCCCTACGGCGCCTTGATGCCCGGCGGCGCGTCGGCCAAGAATACGATCACAGTCGGCAACATCAAGCACGATGATAACGCTCTCTCTAACAAGACCGCCTGGGGGCCGACCGCCGACGGCCGCCTGAAACCGGAGATCGTGGCTCCGGGGGCGCGCACCGGCGGCGGCATCGTCTCCACCATTTCCGGCGGCGTCTACGGCAGCTACGTCGGCTCGTCCATGTCGTCAGCGACCGTGTCTGGGGGCGTCGCCCTGCTACTGGAGCAGTATCGCCTGACCTGCGGCGCCAGCGGCGACGGCGCCGGCAACCCAGCGCCGGCCTCCGTCAAGGCGCTCATGGTTCACGCGGCTCAGGACCTGGCCAACGACGCCGAACTGACGCCCGGGCCGGACTTTGCGAGTGGGTACGGGCGGGCCGACTTCGCGGCGGCGATCGACCTCGTGCCCTATCATCTGGCCGGGACGCTGGATCACGGGGTCATCGACAGCTACACGGTGGTCGTCGCCCACCAGGACCAGCTCAAGTTCACGCTGGCCTGGGACGATCCCGGCGCGGCGGCGTACGCGGCCGAGGCGCTGGTGAACGACCTCGATCTGCAGCTCATCGCGCCGGACGGCACGACCGTGCATGGCCCCTGGCTCCTGGACCCGGCGCCGGGGCAGCAGGCCAATCCGGCCACGCGGCCGGTCTGGCAACTGGGTGAGACGCCGGTCCGCGACGGGCGCAACGTGGTCGAACAGGTGCTGGTCGACGAGCCGATGCCCGGCACCTGGACGGTGCAGGTTCTGGGGAGCAACGTGCCGGTCGGGCCGCAGACCTATGCGCTGGTCGGCGAGGACCTGATGAGCAGCAGCTGCGCCTCGCCGCTCCCGGTGGACAGCTGGGTGATGGATTCCGAGGCGGACACGGGGCAGGAGCCGAACGAGGAGCCGGTGGGCGTGAGCCAGGACGTCTGGGCCCAGCTGACGCCGCTGGCCGAGGGTGGCACGCCGGCGCCGCAAGCGCCACGCTTTGGCGCGACCAACTACGTCTATTTGAACGTGCGCAACCTGGGCGACGAGCCGGTGGGTATCGTGCAGGCGCTCGTCTATTGGGCGGAGGAGGCTGCCGGCATGACCTGGCCGGCGGATTGGCACCTGCTCGGCCGGACCACAGTGGTCAACCTGGACCCGGGGGCCGATACGATCGCCGGGCCGTTTGTCTGGGAACTGCCTGAAGCGCCTGCCGGCACCGAGGCGCCCTACTCGCTCTACGTGCGGCTGCTGACGCCGCAAGACCCGCTCTGCATCATTGAGGGCGTGGATACGGGCCTCAACGCGCAACATAGCAATAACATCACCCGGCACGACACGACTGTCATCAGCCCGCTGCCCACGGCGCTCACGTCGCTGACGGTGGCCACGACCGGCCGGCCAGGCCCTCTTGTAAGCGCGGCGACCGTCGCCGGGTGGGTCGCCTGTCTGCTGGCGTT
>JBFGLK010000417.1:0-3998 GCA_041576195.1 Promineifilaceae bacterium (SeqCode) | reverse complement strand
GGTCGAGGGCGGCGAGCAGGTGGGTCGCTATTCGTTCGTTGGGGTGAACCCGCGGGGCCTGGTCGCCCTCCACGGCCGCGAGGTCGTCGTGCGCCAGGGGAACGTCGAGGAACGGCGTCCACTGGCCGACGGCGAAGACATCCTGCACGTCTTGAAGGCCGAGGTCGATCGCTTTCGCCCGGCTGACGTCGCCGGACTTCCCCGGTTCATCGGCGGCGGCGTGGGCTATCTCGGCTACGACGTGGTGCGCGACTTCGAGCGACTGCCGGCAACCGCCGCATCTGTCCTGGACCTGCCAGATGCCGTCTTCTTGCTGGCCGACACCCTGGTCGTTTTCGACCATGCCCGCCATCGCCTGCTTATCCTCGCCAACGCCACGGTTGAGGAGGATGTCGAGGCAGCCTATCTCGGAGCCATCGAGCGCATCGAGCGGGTGGCCGAACGGCTGCTACGGCCGTTGCCGGCTGTGCCGACGCGCCGCTGGCGGGCCGAGCGCGAGCCAGACGGAGCCGTCCTGGAGTCGAACATCGGCCAGCGGCGCTACGAAGCGATCGTGCGCCAGGCGAAGGAGCACATCGCCGCTGGCGACATCTTTCAGGTCGTCTTGAGCCAACGGTTCAGCCGACGCACCGGCGCCCACCCGTTCGCCGTCTATCGGGCCTTGCGCATGCTCAACCCGTCGCCCTATATGTTCTACTTCGACTTCGGGCCATATGACTTGCAGCTGATCGGCTCGTCGCCGGAGATGCACGTGCGGCTCGAAGACGGGACGGCCAGCGTGCGCCCGATCGCCGGCACGCGTGGCCGTGGTGCCGACGAGGCCGAGGATCGAGCGCTGGCCGACGAACTGATCGGCGACGAGAAGGAGCGGGCCGAGCACGTCATGCTCGTCGACCTGGGCCGCAACGACCTGGGCCGGGTGAGTGACTATGGCTCGGTTCAGGTCCGGGACCTCATGGTAGTCGAGCGCTATAGCCACGTCATGCACATCGTCAGCCATGTGTCCGGGCGCCTGCGGCCGGGCATGGACGCCTATGATTTGATGCGCGCCACGTTCCCTGCCGGCACCGTCAGCGGGGCGCCGAAGGTGCGAGCGATGGAGATCATTGAGGCCCTCGAGGGCGAGCGTCGCGGGATCTACGCCGGCGCCGTCGGCTACGTCGGTTACGACGGCAGTATGGACACCTGTATCGCCATCCGCACGATGGTGATGCAGGGGGACCGGATCTATGTCCAGGCCGGCGCCGGCATTGTGGCCGACTCAGACCCGGCCCGCGAGTACCAGGAGTGTCTGCACAAGGTGCGTGCGCTGGCGGTCGCCGTAGAACGGGCCGAGCAGGGCCGACTTTGAGCTACTAACAGGTGAGGAGCACGACATGAGCGACAAGAAACCCGTCGTCTTCAGCGGCATCCAGCCGACCGGCAACGTCCATATTGGCAACTACCTGGGCGCTTTTCGCCGGTGGGCGCGCGAGCAAGGGGAGAAGACCAACTACTTCTGCGTGGTCGATCTTCACAGCCTGACGGTGCCGCAGGATCCGGAGGATTTACGTTTCCAGACGCGTTCGCTGGCGGCGATCCTGCTGGCTGCCGGCATCGATCCCGAGCAGAGCACCCTGTTCATTCAGAGCCACGTAGCCGCTCACGCCGAGGCGTGTTGGCTGCTCAACTGCGTCACGCCGTTGGGTTGGCTGCAACGGATGACGCAGTTCAAAGACAAGTCGGCCCGGCAGGAGAGCGTGCTCACCGGCCTGCTTGATTACCCGGTACTGATGGCGGGCGACATCCTGCTCTACGATACGGATGAGGTGCCGGTCGGCGATGATCAGAAGCAGCACGTGGAGCTAACGCGGGACATCGCCCAGCGTTTCAACGCGCACTACGAGCAGCCCTTCTTTGTCGTCCCAGAGCCAAGGATCCCCCCGGTGGCGGCGCGCGTCATGGGCCTGGATGACCCGACCGTGAAGATGTCCAAGAGCCTGGCGGCCGGTCGCGGCCACGCGGCCCGCATTTTGGACGATCCGAAGGAGATCATGCGCGCCTTCAAGAAGGCGGTGACCGACTCCGGGAACGAGATCGTCTTTTCCGACGATCCGGCGAAGGCCGGCGTCAACAACCTGCTGACGATCTACCAGGCGGTGACAGAGAAGACAGAAGCCGACGTGCTGGCCGACTTCGCGGACGCCCGTGGCTACGGCGACCTGAAGCGGCGAGTCGGCGAGGCGGTGGTCGAGACGCTGACGCCGATTCGCGAGGCCTACGATCGCCTGATGGCCGACCCGGCCGAGCTGGATCAGTTGCTGGCGCGCGGCGCGGAGCAGGCCCGTTCCGTAGCCGCACCCAAGTTGGCGGCCATGAAGCATATCATGGGGCTGGCGGTGCCTTGACAGGCTGCCATCACAATCGGGCGCGGGCGTTGACTCTCGCGGGAGGCTGACCATGCTGGTCGTCATCGACAACTACGACTCCTTCACCTACAACCTGGTCCAATACCTCGGCGAGCTGGGCGCAGACGTCCGCGTGTTCCGCAACGACGCCGTCGGCGTTGACGAACTGGCGGCGCTTGGGCCAGAGCGCATCGTCATCAGCCCGGGACCGGGCAATCCGGACGATGGCGGCGTGAGCAACGAAGTCCTGCGACGGTTCGGCCCAGATACGCCGATTCTAGGGGTCTGCCTCGGCCACCAGTGCCTGGGCCACGTCTATGGCGGCCGCGTCGTGCGCGCGCCGCGCCTCATGCACGGCAAGACGTCGTCGATCTACCACAAAGGCGGCGGCCTCTTTGCCGGCGTGCCCAGCCCGTTTCGCGCCACCCGCTATCACTCGCTGATCGTGGAGGAGCCGGTGCCGGAGCTCCTCGAAGTGACGGCGTTCACCCGGGACGGCGAGATCATGGCCCTGCGCCATCGGGAGTATCCAACCGTGGGCGTGCAATTCCACCCGGAGAGCATCCTGACGGAGCACGGCATGCGAATCCTGGAGAACTTCCTGGCCGGCCGTCTCTAGCCGGCGCAAGGAGAAGCGACGATGCCTCTACGCCACGCGATCGGCCGGGTGATTAACGGCCACGACCTCACCGCCGAGGAGGCGGAAACGGCGATGCGCATCATCATGCGCGGGGAGGCCACGCCGGCGCAGATCGGCAGCTATCTGACGGCTTTGCGCATGAAGGGCGAGACGGTGCCCGAGATTGCTGGCAGCGCCCGGGCGATGCGGGCGCACGTAGTGCCCGTCGACCTCAGCGCTGCCGGCAGCGGCCCGATCGTCGACACCTGCGGCACAGGAGGCGACGGCAAGCACACGTTCAATATCTCCACCACGGCCGCCTTTGTGGTCGCCGCCGCCGGCCTCCGCGTGGCCAAGCACGGCAATCGCGCCGCCAGCAGCCGCAGCGGGTCGGCGGACGTCTTGCTCGCGCTGGGGGCCAACCTTGACCTGACGCCCGAACAGGTCGCCGTCTGCCTGGCCCAGGTGGGCATTGGCTTTCTCTACGCGGTCCGGCATCATCCGGCGATGCGGCACGCGATCGGCCCCCGGCGCGAGATCGGCCAGCGCACTCTGTTTAACCTGCTCGGGCCGCTGACCAACCCCGCCGGCGCGACCCACCAGGTGCTGGGGGTATTCAGCCCCGAATGGACCGAGCCGGTGGCCCGCGTGCTGGGCAAGCTGGGCACGCGCGCGGCCTTTGTCGTGCACGGGGCCGACGGCCTCGACGAGTTGTCGAATACAGGCCCCAACCGGGTCAGCGAGCTCCGCGGTGGCGACGTCGTCACGTTCACCCTCGACCCCGCCGAAGCGCTCGGCCTGGCGCGGGCCACCACGGACGATCTCCTCGGCGGGACGCCGGAAGAGAACGCGCAGCTGACGCGGGACATCCTCGCCGGCGCCGATCGTGGGCCGAAGCGGGACATCGTCCTGCTCAACGCGGCGGCGGCGCTTTGCCTGGAGAGCGGCGACTGGTTGACGGGACTGGGCCGGGCGCAACAGGCGATCGACAG
>JBFGLK010000416.1:0-4000 GCA_041576195.1 Promineifilaceae bacterium (SeqCode) | reverse complement strand
GGCCAACGGCTACCAGGTCTGGCGCAGTCCGCCAAACCAGCCGTACTTCTCGCCAGGAAACGATGGCTCGACGCTGTTGGCCACGGTGACTGGCACCGGCTACGCGGTGACGACGGGCGGCGGGGTCGGCGACGTCGGCGCCAACTACACCTTCCTCGTCCGCAGCCTGAACTGTGCGGGCGCGGCCTCAGCGCCCTCCAATCGCGTCGGCGAGTTCGACTTCGAGCTGGTCGAAACGGCCTCCAGCGATCAGAACTGGATCGCCCTGCCTCTAGGCGCTGCCGGCATCGCCGACGCCGGCGATCTGGCGCTGGCGGTTGAGGCCGGGAGCAGCGGCGCCGTCACCGTCAGCTCCGTGAGTCGCTGGAACCCGGTGGCCCAGGGCTTCACAACATTCTTCCACTTCGGCGGCGGCGTCGGCTTCGGCGACTTCGCCGTGAGCGCCCACAACGCCTACCTGATTGAGATCACCGACGTGGGCATTGGCAACAGTGTCGTGTGGTCGACGGTGGGCGACGTGCCGGCGATTGGCTCCTATGCGTTCACGCTGTACGAGACGGCCAGCACCGACATCAACTGGGTGATGCTGCCGCTCCACCTGGACAGCGTCACCATGGCCGGACAACTGGCGCTGCACATTGAAGCCAACGCCTCGGCCGGCGTTTCGGTCAACTCGGTCCAGACCTGGAACGCGCTGGCTCAGGGCTACACCACCTTCTTTCACTTCGGCGGCGGGGCCGGCTTTGGCGACTTTTCAGTCAGACCGGGTTATCCTTATCTGGTCGAGGTGGATGTGACCACCGGAGGCACGGTAACCTGGCCATAGGCCAAATACTGGGAATCCGACAGAGTCTCCCGTGCCGTTGAACGGGTTCGTGAGGAGAGAGGAGTATGATGACGAAAAAGGCCATGATCGTCCTGGTTCTGGGGTTGAGTCTGATGGGGCTGGGGGTCGGCACGGCGCTGGCGGGCAGCACGTTCGACGTTGGCTCCTTGCCTGGAACGCCGCCGGTCGGCGAGGTCAACTGGATCGCCTGGCTGACCAAGAACGTCACAAGCGGCGTGCCCCAGCAAATCCTCACCGAAGACGGAACGAACCCCGGCGTGGGCACGAACCAGGGCTACCAGATCTTCGCCTTTCCGACCAGCGCGCCACGCTGGATTCTGCAGGTGGCCAACTTCACCAACGAGGCCGCGAACGACGAAGTCAACATCTTGCTGGGCGGCCTTGGCGGCTCCTCCGGCACGTTGTGGGGGCCCCATACGTTTCTGTGGGACACCGGCACCGCCCTGACCGTCCACGACGACGCGGCCTCGGCCACGATGGGTCCGGCCTGCCCCACCCAGTTACAGGGCAGTTGGGACGGCGTGTCGGAGAAGATCATTAACTGGTCGGGGACGCCCAACACGCCCCATCACATCTATCGGAGCCAGAACCCGTCCGGCGCTGGCAACGGCGCCAGCAACGGGCGCTACACGTGGCTGGCCACCGCGAGCACCGACAGCGGGGGATCGGGCACGTACACGGACACGACGGCCACCGTGGAGAGCTGGCACATTGTCGTGCCGGCAAATCCGGACGGCAGCCTCGCCGGCTGCCATAGCGAGGAAAGCAACCCCACCGCCCTCACGCTCGCCGGAGCAGACGCTCAGGGCGGCAACCTCCCCTCCGCCTATCTGACCCTTGCCGGCGTGCTCCTCGTCCTCACCGCAGCCGCGCTGGCAGGCGTGCGCCGGCGTCCCGTCGCGCGATCTGCCGGCAGTTGAGCCACTGGGTTCGTCTGCTTGAGCGGCCTCCCTGACGGAGGCCGCTTTCGATCAGGGCTCGGCAGGCAGTTCGACGAGGAGGGCCGCCCCCTGCCCGAGCTGGCTCTCGACCCACATGCGACCTCCTTGGGACTCGACCAGGCCCTGGGCGATCGCCAGCCCCAGCCCGGACCCGCCGCCCGACCGGCTGCGTGAGCCATCCACCCGCCCAAAACGGTCGAAAACGTGAGCCCGGGCCGCGGGTGTCAGCCCCGGGCCGTTGTCGTGGACGCTGATGTGCGCCAAACTGGAACCGGCGTCGAGAACCAGCCGCACGGCGTACTTGGCGTCCCCGCCGAGCGGGGCGTGGCGCAGCGCGCTGGCCACCAGCTTGCCCAGCACCTGCTGCAGGCGGGCCGAGTCGGCCAACACGCGCACCGCGTGTCGCCCAGCGCAGCCTCCAGCCGGTCGCCTTCCGCCTGGGCCAGTGGCTCAAAGGCCCCGGTGAGCCGGACCCATAGCCGTTGCATCTATCTTCCGTTCCTCAGCTCACCTTTAGCGCGTCACGTCGCGCGCTGCGATAGCCCACACCGACCACGGTCTGCACCATCTACGGGCGACTCGAGTCGACCTCGATCTTCTTGCCCAGATTCTTGATGTGCACGTCGATCGTGCGCTCGTAACCATCGCAAGCGTAGCCCTGGGTCCGCTCCAGCAGCTCCAGGCGGGTGAAGGCACGGCCCGGGCTCGCCAGTAGGACGTGGAGCAGGTCGAACTCCATGCGTGTCGGCTCGACCGGATTGCCCGCCATTGTCACCAGTCAGGCCTGCGGAACGAGCACGATTTGGCCATGGCGTACGAGCGTAGGCTCGGGCTCGGATGGCCCGGCGCGTCTCAACACGGCCCGTGCCCGGGCGACGAGTTCCCGCGGACGAAACGGCTTCGCCAGGTAGTCGTCGGCCCCCATCTCCAGCCCCGCGATCTTGTCGGTATCGTCCACTCGGGCCGTCAGCGGAACACGGGGGTGTCGTGCTCGCGCCGCTGTTGTCGGAGGAGCTCCCAACCGTCCAGCTCCGGCGTCATCAGATCGACCACGATCAGGTCGGTCCGCTGGTCGCGCGCGGCGAACAGGGCGTCGCGCCCGTTGCCGGCACTGATGACCAGGAAGCCATGGCGTTCGAGATAGCCCCGAACCGGACGCACCAGCTTGGACTCATCGTCGACGATCAGGATGTGCTTGCTCATGAGTGGCGCTCCGCCCCCATAATGGCCGCGCAAAGAAGGGGCAGCGGGGATTCGGGGGGGCCGGGGCGTTCAGGCAGCAGCCGGGTGGCAACAATGGATGTGACCTGTGAAGAGGCTATGAAGCGGAAGTAGAGAAACGTTGGCACCGCCGGATCCAGGCCGGGTCGGCCTGAGGTATAATGCCGGCCATGTTTCGCTTTGCCCTCGAAGCCGTGTCCGGCAGCGCTCGTGCCGGCACCTATCACACGCCCCACGGCCCCATTCCCACGCCCGTCTTTGCCCCGGTCGGCACCCAGGCCACCGTCAAGGCGATGCGCCCGGATGAGCTCGCCGCTCTCGGTGCCAGCCTGGTCCTGGCAAACACCTATCACCTCTATCTACGCCCCGGGGATGAGCGCGTGCGCGATCTCGGCGGCCTCCATCGTTTCATGGGCTGGGACCGGCCCATCTTGACCGACAGCGGCGGCTTCCAGGTGTTCAGCTTGAGCGACTCCCGGGTTGTCGACGACGACGGCGTCACCTTCAAGTCCCATCTGGACGGCTCGACCCTTCGCCTCACCCCGGAGAAAAGCATTGCCATTCAGGAAAACCTCGGGGCGGACATCATCATGGCCTTCGACGAGTGCCCCCCGCCGAAGGATCGCGCGACCGTGGAGGCCGCCGTGGCGCGGACACACGCCTGGGCGGCGCGCTGCCGCGAGGCGCACCGGCGGACCGATCAGGCGCTGTTCGGCATCGTCCAGGGCGGCGTCTTTCGCGACCTGCGTGAGGCCAGCGCCGCCTATCTGACGTCCCTGGACTTCCCCGGCTATGCCATCGGCGGCCTGGCCGTCGGCGAGAGCAAGGCAGAGATGTATGCCGCGCTCGACTGGCTGGACCCGGTACTGCCGGCAGATCGCCCGCGCTACCTGATGGGCGTGGGCACGCCCGAGGACCTGATCAACAGTGTGCTTCGGGGCATAGACCTGTTCGACTGCGTCCTGCCAACGCGCATCGCCCGCAATGGCGC
>JBFGLK010000415.1:0-4006 GCA_041576195.1 Promineifilaceae bacterium (SeqCode) | reverse complement strand
CCCAGGTAGTCGCCGATGTGCATGGTGTCCCCTCCGCCGGGTGGGGGTCGTAGAGGCGCAGCAGGCTGCGCCCGTCTGCCGCGCCCGTTCGCCGCGTCAGATCCGCTGGTCGTGTCCCTCCCAGAACGCCTCGCGCATGACGCGCTTCAGCGTCTTGCCGGCCACGCTGCGCGGGAAGCTCTCGCGGATGACGACCTCGCGCACCTTCTGAAAGCGGGCCTCGACCCGCTCGTTGATCCAGTCGCGCAGCGCCTCGGCCGTCACCGCGTCCGACTGACGCAGGATGACGGCGGCCACGGGCGCCTCGCCCCACCTGTCGTCCGGCACGCCAAAGACGGCGGCCTCCAGCACCGCCGGGTGCTGCACGGCCAGCTCCTCGATGTCCCGCGGGTAGACGTTGACCCCGCCCGAGATGATCATGTCCTTCTGCCGGTCGACCAGGAAGAGGAAGCCATCCTCGTCCTTGTAGCCCAGGTCGCCGCTGTGGAGCCAGCCGTCGCGGATGGCGGCGGCCGTCAGGTCGGGGCGCTTGTAGTAGCCGGGCATGGTGATCGGGCCGCGGCCGACGATCTCGCCGACCTCGCCCGGCGCGGCATCCGAGCCGTCCGGGCGGACGATGCGCATCTCGAAGAACGGGGGCGGCGTGCCGACCGAGCCCGGCTTGCGCGGGTAGTCGGTCCGGTCCAGGATGGTAACGAACCCTTCGGTCAGGCCATAGAGCTCGTAGAAGCGGCCCGGCAGGCGGCGCTCGAGCTCTTGCTTGTGCTCCAGGTGCAGGGGTGCGCCGACCGAGCCGACCATCTCCAGTGAGGGCAGGACGCCTTCGTGGAAGTCCGGGTGTTGCAGGAGGGCCACGATCTGCGAGGGCACCAGCTTGACGTGGGTGACGCGCTCGCGGGCGACGGTCTCGACGAGCGCCTCGACGTCGAAGTGGGGGTGGAGGATGTAGGTGGCGCCGAGGAAGAATGCCGGCATCAATGTGAGGAAGGCGCCGTTGAAGACAAGCGAGCCGGTGTGCAGGACGACGCTCTCCGGCGTGATGCGGTACGACGTGGCGAAGGAGGTGCAGTAGGCGGCACGGATGGCGTGGGTGTGGACGATGCCCTTCGGCAGGCCGGTGGTGCCGCTGCTGTAGATGATGTTGTACACGTCGTCCGCGCGCACGGGTACGTAGGGCGGCTCGGTCGCCGGGGCGGCGGCGACCAGGGCCTGGTAGTCGAGCGTCCCGGTCGCGCCGGCGGCCTCGCCGTCGGTGAGGACGACGTGGCGCACCGCACCCAGCTCGGCCCGGACCGGCGCCAGGTGCTCCAGGAAGGCGGCGTCGGCGATCACGATCATCGAATCCGAGTCGTTGAGCAGGCGCGCCAGGCCGGCGCCGCGCAGCATCGGGCTGAGGGGGACGACGACGGCCCCCATCCGGGCCACCGCCCAGTAGATGTCCAGCACCTCCAGGCAGTTCGGCAGGATGGTGGCCACCTTGTCCCCCCGCCCCACCCCGAGGCCAGCCAGGGCGTGCGCCAGGCGATTGACCCGCTCGTGGAACTGGCGGTAGGTCAGGCGGTGCTCGCCGAAGACGACCGCCAGGTGGTCTGGCCGGTAGGTCGCCTGCCGGGAAACCAGGGTGTGGATGGTGGACATCGGATGGTTAGCTGGTTGGACAGTTGGTTCGTTGGCTGGTTGGCCGATCACTCCGCGATCCGCATTCCGCACTTGTTCAAGTCGCGGCGGCCAGGAACGCGTGGAACAGGGTGTTGAACGCCTCGGGCTTCTCGATGTGCGGGCCGTGGGCCGTGTCGGCGAGCACCTCTTCCTGGAAGCGGCCGCCGGCGGCAGCGTAGCGGGCCAGGACGCCGCGCGTCTGGCTGACCATCGGCTGCGGCGGGAAGACGTCGGCGCCGGGCCAGTTGGGCACGTAGCCGAGCTGGCCCAGGGTGCCGAAGTCGAAGAAGGAGGTGTCGGACACGATCTGGTCGTCGCTGCCGCGTACCCAGAGGATGGGCGGCCGGGGTGCGGCGGCCAGGAAGGCGGGTACTTCGGTCAGGACGTATTTGGGCGAGCCGGCGTTGATGGGCCCGTACCGGCCCGGGGCGACGCCAGGCCAGTTGGGCGAGGCCACGAAGTCGCCCGGGTAGCGATCGTCCCCCATCTTCTCCAGCAGCGCGGCCGAGAGGAAGGCCTCTTCGCGCGCGGCGCGGAACGGGGGCTTGTAGTAGAAGGTGTTGATGACGTTGCGGGGGGAGTTCGGGTCGTCGGCGCCCCGGTCGCCCTCCTTGATGCGGCGGACGAACTCCGGGTTGACCACGCCGCCGCCGCTGCCGGCAAAGTCGTCATAGCAGGGCGTCCCGTCCTCCCCCTTCGTGCCCCCGAAGCCGAAGGGGGACACCGGGTTGACCAGCGTCAGGGAGCGGACCCGGGCGGCATGGTCGGCGAGGAAGCGATAGAGCACGCCCCCGCCGAGCGACCAGCCGACCAGGTGGGCGCGCTCGATGCCCAGGGCGTCCAGTAGGGCGGCCAGATCGTCGCTCCAGTCGCCCATGCCGCGCGTCGCGTCGACGAGCCGGTCTTCCGTCAGGCCATAGCCGCGCAAGTCGGGGGCGATGGCCTGGTGGGCGGGCGGCAGGGCGAGCATCGTCTCTTCCCAGTAGGTGGCGGCGGAGAAGTTGCCGTGGAGAAAGACGACCGGCTGGCCCGTCTCAGGGCCGGCGCGCAGCACGTGCTGGCGCAGGCGCGGGGTGGCGACGTGGAGCGAGGTGATGCCGGGCAGGGTAGGCAGGGACATGGGCATAACTCCTTGAGGCACGAGGCATGGCTCAACGGAATACATGGGGCACCACCGGCCACGCTGCCAAAAGCATAAGGCTGATCCCGGTTGCGTGCAAGATCAACCGGCGGGACGGCTGCCATGCCGCCGGCACGGCCGGGGAGATTCCCCCGCGGTGCCTCCCCCGTCTATAATAGCGGTCATGGACGTCGACCACGCCGCCCCCCGGGTTCTTCGTGCCAGGTTGTGGCTGCTGCGCCTGCTGCTGGCTCTCCTGGCGCTCAATGCCGGGCTGGCGCTGGCCCGCGGCGCCGCCCGCGCCGTCGGGACGAGCGGCGGCATCGACTTTCACTCTTACTGGTACGCCGGCCACTTCCTGTGGGAGGGCGCCAGCCCATATCGCGCCTACGTCGAGCGGCTCGAGCCGGCCACGCCGATCCGCTACCTGGACGGCGTGACCGAGACGGGCCCAGTGGCCCGGCCGGGCCTGGCCCGCACGCCGGCCAACACCGCCCCGCTGGCCCTGCTCCTGGCCCCGTTGGCGCGCCTCTCGTGGTCGAGCGCCTGGGGCATCTGGTTTGGCATCAGCCTCGTCTGCCTGCTGGCCATCCCCTGGCTGACCACCGGGCTATGGCCGGAAGGCGAGCGGGACCGGGTGGTCGCCTGGTTGCTGTTCCTGGTGTTCCTCGGCCTGCAAGGGAGCCGGGTGGCCCTTTGGACCGGGCAGACGACATTGCTCAGCCTGGCCCTGATGATCCTGGCCCTGCGCCTGCGGGCGCGTCGGCCCTGGCTGGCGGGGGCGTTGCTCGGCGTGGCCTTGTCGAAGTATTCCCTGGCCCTGCCGGCAGCGCTGTTCTTTCTCCTGGAGCGCCGCTGGCGCCCCCTGGCGGCGGCCGCCCTGGTGCAGCTCGCCGGCCTGCTGGCCGTCAGCGCGATCGGCGGGGAGCCGGTCCTGGAGACGGCCCGGGCCTACGCCGGCATGGTGACCCGCCACGCCGGCCTTCCGGGCATCCACCTGGGCGACCTGCTGGGCGGGGCGGGGATCTGGCCGGCGCTGGCCGCGGCGGCCCTGACCGGGGCGGTGGCGCTGGCCCTGTGGCGCCGAGCGCGGCGGCCTCTGGCGGATCCGGGCGCGCCGGGCGCCCTTTCGCCCGCCGGCTGGGCCGTCCTGGCGGCCCTGAGCCTGTGGACGGTGCTCGTCGCCTACCACCGCGTGTACGACACCGTCCTGGCGCTGCCGTTCCT
>JBFGLK010000414.1:0-4006 GCA_041576195.1 Promineifilaceae bacterium (SeqCode) | reverse complement strand
GGTTGGTCCTATCGGCGGTCGACCCGGCGAAGTATCCAACCCGCCAACAAACCAACCCTACCGTTGCTGGTTGGTGAACGCCTTCATCCCGGGATAAAGCGCCGTCTCGCCGAGCTCATCTTCGATGCGCAAGAGCTGGTTGTACTTGGCCACCCGGTCGGTCCGGGCCGGCGCGCCGGTCTTGATCTGCCCGGCGTTGAGGGCCACCGCCAGGTCGGCGATCGTGGCGTCCTCGGTCTCGCCGCTGCGATGGCTGACGACCGCGGTCCAACCGTGGCGCTGCACCAGATCCACGGCGGCGATGGACTCGGTCAGCGAGCCGATCTGGTTGACCTTGCACAGCAGGCTGTTGGCCGCTTTCGTGGCAAACGCCGTCTCAATGCGACGCACGTTGGTGACCAGCAGATCGTCGCCGACGATCTGGAGCCGGTCGCCCAAACGCTCCATCATCAGGGACCAGGCCTCCCAATCGTCCTCGTGCAGGCCGTCCTCGATGGAGATAATCGGATACTGCTCGACCCAGCCCGCGTAGAAGTCGACCATCTCCGCTCCGGTCAGTTTCTTGCCCTCGCGCTGCAGATGGTAGAGGCCATCCTCGTAAAACTCGCTGGCGGCCGAGTCCATCGCCAGCATGATCTGATCGCCGGGCCGGTAGCCGGCTTGCTCGATAGCCTCGATGATCAGGTCGAACGCCTCGCGGTTGGCCTTCACTTGGGGCGCGTAGCCGCCCTCATCGCCCACCAGCGTGCGATAGCCACGCGCCGACAGCACCTTCTTCAAGCTATGGTAGATCTCGACGCCCCAGCGGAGCCCCTCACCGAAGGTGTCGGCGCCCACCGGCATGATCATGTACTCCTGCAGATCGGTCGCCCCAGCGGCGTGCTTGCCGCCGTTCATGATGTTCATCATGGGCACCGGCAGGGTACGGGCGCCCGTGCCGCCGAGGTAGCGGTAGAGCGGCAGCCCCACGCTGTCGGCCGCGGCATGAGCTACGGCCAGGGAAACGCCCAGGATCGCGTTGGCGCCCAGCCGCCCCTTGTTGTCCGCGCCGTCCAAATCGATCATTGTCTGATCGACCTCCACCTGCTCGGTGGCGTCCAGCCCGATGATTGCCTCGGCGATTTCGTCGTTGACCGCCGCGACAGCCTCGAGCACGCCCTTACCCCCGTAGCGGCTCTTGTCGCCGTCGCGCTTCTCCCACGCTTCGTGGGCACCGGTCGAGGCGCCGGAGGGCACGATAGCCCGCCCGTTGGCCCCGTCGCTCAATACCACCTCGACCTCGACGGTCGGATTGCCGCGCGAATCGAGCACCTCGCGCCCGTGCACGGATATGATCATGCTCATGGCTGTTCTCCTTTGCTTTACCGGCGTGGGCTGGATCGGCCTGGCACCGATCGAGGGCGTCCGCTCACCACAGGTAGGCGTTCGCGCTGCTATGGCCGGACTGGTTGAGTGCGGTGGAGGCGTCCCCGGAACGTGACCGGAGTCACCCCGAGGGATGATACATAAGCCACAACATTCGGGCAAGACAGGGCGCACAAGGGGCCAACGGTACCACTTTTTGGCGGGCCCTCCGGCGGAAAATAGTACAAACAGCCGGTCGTGGTCCCGCGGCCGACTGGTATAATGCTTGCCAGGTGATGGAATGGTCAAGATAATTGCCCGCAACATGAACCAGCCCGTCGACGTGACGACCGACATCTATAGACTTTGGGAGAGCCTGAACCAGGAGCTACGAAATGCGCTGGACGCGCACGGGGTGTGCGCCGTCGTGGCCAGCGAGGTGGCCCGGTTTGCCGGCACGACCGCGGTCGTCGCCATGACCAACCCGATCAAGCAGCTCTTCGACGTCTGGATCGCCCGGCCCGACGGCTCCATGCAGCAGACGCGGTGGGAGAGTGCGGGGATCACGTTTGAGCGGCTGGCGCTCGAGGGCCGACCGGTGTTTTGGGAGAAGATGCGGGCCCGGGCGCGGGAGCAGATTCAGAGCGAGATCTGGCACCTGGCGCGGGAGGCCGTCCTGGCGGCGACGCTGCCGTACCACGACGCCTCGCTGTCGATCACGCCGCGCGGGGCGATCTGCCTGATCGATCCGCCGCCGGACTGCCCGGTGCATGCCGGCAATCTCGGCAGCCTCGCCCTGCACATCACCACCTTCCTCGACCGGGCCTACTTGCAGCATCGCTCCGACAAGCAACAGATCGAGTTCGCCGTCGTCTCCGAGATCAATCACGCCCTCACCGCCAAGCTCAACCTGGAGCACATCTACCAAACGCTGAGCGACCCGGTGCGGCGCACACTTAACGTCCAAACCGTATCGATCGGTCTGGTCGATCCGGTCACGGAAGACATCGTCTTCGTGGCCGAGTTGATGGGCCCGCTTTTCAGGGACCTTCCCCCGATCCGCCTGAAGGCGGGCGAGGGCATCGCCGGCTACGTGGCCCGATCAGGCCAGCCCCTTATCGTAAATGACGCCTACGCGGATCGCCGCTTCTACTCACGGGCCGACAGTCTTTCGGGCTTTGAGACCCACTCGATCCTCTGTCTGCCGCTGACGGTGGAGAGCCGGGTCATGGGCGTGCTGGAGGCGATCAACAAGCGCGACGGGGACTTCAACCGCCAGGACCTGGCCCTGCTCCAGGCCATCGCCGGCCCGCTGGCGGCGGCCATCGAGAACGCCCGCCTGCACCTGGATGTCCTGACCGAAAAGCGCCGCATCGAGACGATGTTCGCCAGCATGTCCGAAGGGCTCCTGGTCATCAACCGCGAGGGGCGCATCACGGTCGTCAACGACGCCTTCACCTCGCTTGTGCGCCATGGCACCGGCGATTTGAGCGGCCAGCTGGCGCAAGACGTCGTCTCTCTGGCCAGCAGCGACTTCGCCGAGTTCGTCCACCACGTTTTTCAGCGCGTCGAGCCCTATCCCCAGCTGGCGGCCGACCTCGTGCAGCCGGACGAGCGCCTGGTGCCTGTGCTCATCAGCGGCGCCTGCATCGAGGACGATGCCGGCAACATCAACGAGGCGCTCTTCGTCTTCAGCGACCTCAGCCTCATCCGCGAGTTCGAGCGCATGCGGGACGACTTTTTCCACAACATCGTCCATGAGCTGCGCACCCCGCTGGCCACGATTCTGATGTACGCCCGCCTGTTGCGGGTCGGCAAGGCAGCCAACGACCTGGAGAAGACAGATCGTTTCCTCGGCTTCATCGAGCGCGAGAGCAACCGGCTGCAACTGATGGTGCGCCAAATGCTGCAGCTGGCGAAGCTGGAAGCACGGGAGATACAGCGGAGCTCGGCCACGGTGGACCTGAACATCCTCTTCGAGGAGATCCTGCCGACTCTGGCCGACCGCGCCACCGAAAAAGGGTTGATCTTCTCACAGCGCATTGAGCCTGAGCTGCCGCCCGTGGTGGGCAACGATGAGACGCTCTACATCGTCTTCAAGAACCTCATCGAAAACGCCATCAAGTTCACGCTCGACGGCGGCGTGCGCGTGACCGCCAGCACGGCGGACCGCCTGATCACGGTAACCGTGGCGGACGATGGCATCGGCATCCCCGATATGGCCCTCCCCAACCTGTTCAAGCGCTTCTTTCGCGCCTCGACCGCGGTGGAACGCGGCATTGCCGGCACCGGCCTTGGCCTCTACATGGTCAAAGAGGGCGTGGAAAAGCATGGGGGCAGCATCGAGGCCAGCAGCGGTGAGGGGCAGGGCACGACCTTCACCGTGACGTTGCCAGTCGCCTCCTCCTGACGTAAAGTTGGGGGATGAGCGAGTCCCCCATCTACCTCGACCACAGCGCCACCACTCCGGTCGACCCGGCCGTCGTCGCGGCCATGCAACCCTACTGGTCGACAACCTATGGCAACCCGTCGTCGCTCCACGAGCAGGGCCGCCAGGCGGCGCGCGGGCTGGCAGCGGCGCGCGAGGCGCTGGCGGCCGCGCTAAACGCCCACCCGGATGAGATCATTTTCACCGGCTGTGGCTCCGAGAGCGACAACCTGG
>JBFGLK010000413.1:0-4012 GCA_041576195.1 Promineifilaceae bacterium (SeqCode) | reverse complement strand
TGCAACCAGGCGGTACCAGCCCGATCGGTGACCGGCCGGCAATCGACTTGCTGCCGCCCGACTGAGCCCCAGGCAGCCACTCAAACACGTCTCCGGCCGGGCCGGCCGCCTCAGCCCGGCCGGGCCGGCCGCCTCAGCCCGGCCGGATCGGGCTTTCTGGGTCCCACATCAGGGATGGGACAACAGTCCGCTCCCCCCATCTGTCCTATAGCCCTGCCTCCTGGCGTCCGGTATAAAGTGGGCATGAGGTAGTGGCGGCATGGAGCACCCCGAACACATCATGCCTGCTGCGGTTGCCGAGCCCCCGCCACCGCGGCCTGGCTTCCAGACGTATCTAGCCGGCGTCAGCCTGTTTGGGCTGCTGCTGGTCGCCCTGGCGGCGTGGTCGGTGCCCTCCATAGACCAGCCGGCCAGATTCGCCCTCCTGCTCCTCCTCGCCGCGGCCACACAGATCGTTCAGACCGGATTCCGCAACGTACGCTTTTCCGTCAGCTCGGCGATCGGGCTGGCTGTTGTGCCGGTCTACGGCGCCTGGGCGGCCGCCCTGGTCGCCGCCACGAGCGAGCTGACGCAGGCCGGCATCACCCTGGTGGAGCACGAGACCCCTTTTGGGCGGGTGGCGCGCCGGGCCGCGTTTAACGTGGGCATGAATGCCATCGCCTTCGTCCTGGCCGGATGGACGCTGCAGCTTGGCCTGAGCTTCTGGCCGTCGCCGCAGTTCCTACCGAGCGCCCCCTTGTGGCTGCTGGCCGCCATCGTCAACGACCAGGCCAACATCTGGCTGCTCATCGGCATCCTGCACTTGCAGAAGGGCGTCGCCCCGTTGACCGTGTGGCGGGATCACCGCTGGGCTGCCCCGATCAACATTCTGGTCACCGGGCTCGGTGGGCAACTGCTTGCCCTCGCCATGAGGGAGTATGGTGGCCTGGGCGTCGCCATCTTCTTCCTGCCTATCTTGCTCTCCGCCTACGCCTTCCGTCTCTATGTGAGCGAGACGCAGAAGCAGATGGATCATCTGGAGGAGATCGTCACCCACCGCACGCGCGATCTGGCCCGGGCCAACGAGGAACTGGCTGCGCTGCACAAGGAGAAAGACGCCTTTCTCGCCGTTCTGACCCACGACATGCGGTCGCCACTCACCAGCATCCTCGCCTATGTTTCGCTGCTTCGCGAACAGCCCGAGCTGCCTCTTGAGAAGCGCCAGCGGATCCTGGGCGTTCTGTTGCGCAATCAGGAGACCTTGCTGGAGATCGTCAACGACATCCTGGATCTAGAGAAGCTGGAGGCCGGCGCCCGGATCACGCTGGATCGCGAGCAGCTGAACCTGACCGAGCTGCTGGCGGAGACCGCGGAGACCCTTGCGGCGACGGCCGACGGCAAGACGATCGCTGTCGAGACTGACTGGCCGCCGGAGCCGGTGTGGGCCTCGGCCGACCGCGCGGACATCCGGCGGGTGATGATGAACCTGCTCAGCAACGCGATCAAGTACACGCCTTCTGGCGGGCGGGTGTTGTTGAAAACGTGGCGCTCTGGCCCGTGGGCCCATTTCAGCGTGCAGGACAATGGCTACGGCATTCCTGACGAGGCGCTACCGCACCTGTTCGAGCGCTTCCGACGCATTCACCAGCACCAGAAGCTGGCCAGTGGAACCGGCCTGGGTCTGGCCATTTCGCACGGCATCGTCGACGCTCACGGCGGCGAGATCACGGTCGAGAGCCAGATCGACGAGGGCAGCACATTCACGGTCAGGCTGCCGGCATAACGTCGCGCTCGGCGAGACCGCCGGGGAGATTCCCCGCCAGTTTCCTTAAGGTTGTGCCGCCAGCCCGGCCAGATCCACCCACTCCCCCCCATCCGCCAGCCGCAGCCGCGGGCCCGCCGGCGGCGCGTAGACGCCCAGGCGCAGGCCCGCCACCCCACCCGGTAAGGGGGGCATTCGGTGGCGGAATAGCAACAGATCGCCCGGCCGCCAGTAGGCCGCCGGCGCCGCCAGCCCGTCGTCCTGAGCCAGTATCTGCCCGGCGTCGTCCACGGCGTGCAGGAACAGCCGCCGCGGGCCGTCGGGCGGCGTCTCGACAAGCCAATAACTGATGAAGTTGCCATCATCCCCGGCCGGCAGGAGGTCGACACCCAGGAGGCGCAGCTCGCCGCCAAAAAGGGCCTCCAGCGGCCATGCCGGCGCGGCGGCCGGGGGCGCCGCCAATTCGTAGAGGACGAAGCTGCCTGCGGCCAGCGGCGGCGCGCCCCAGGCCATCAGGCGCGCCTCCAGAGCCGGGTCCAGCGGCAGGATCGCCGGTCGCGCGATCAGCGCGTGGCCGTGGGGCAAACCGCTCGTGCGCACGATTGCCGGCACGATCAACGTCCGCTCCGGGCCGAAGTAGGCCAGCCGCAAATCTTCCCGCCGCAGGCTCAACGCCATGGTGGGCGGGTCCATGGTCTCCGGCGTCCAGCCCGCCACGGCCACCGACCCCGCCGCCGGCCAACGATCCAGGAAATGGGCGATCTCCGTCAGCGCCACCTGCCACACGAAACGGACCTCCTCGTTGGCCGGCCAGCGCCGCCAGATGCCGTCGGCGGTCCGCGCAAATTGGGCGGCGAACAAGAGGACGATCAGGATCGCGCCGAGCCGTTTTCGGGCGAGATCTGTGGATAACCCCGGGAATACTGTGGATAACTGGCCCAATCTGTGAATAGACAGGGCCGGAAACAGCACGATCACGGGCAGGCTATTGACTATGCGGATGTAGCTAGGCGCGTCTATGGTCACAAGACTGGGGATGGCGCCGGTCAAGAGCCAAAGCAGCGCAAAGGCGTAACGGGCATCGCGCCAGCGCCATATAGCCACCAGCAATCCGGCATAGAATAGGCCACCGGTGGCGGGATCGAAGACGGGCATACCGGCTACGTTGTGTCGCCAGAGTGGATCTCCACGAAAGGCGAACATTTCCAGGAAGGCAATGACATTTCGCAGCACGGGCCGCGGGTCACCGGCCATGAGCGCGCGCAAGGGGGCATCTATCTCACTGATGCGAAACTCCGCGCCGGGAAAGCGCCAGAGATACAGGGCCAGGGGCAAGGCCACGAGGGCCATCGCTACCAGGAACAGGGCCATTCTTGGCAATAGATTGCGTATTCTGGGTTTGTATATGATTAAGAGGTAAACAAAGAAGAGGATATAGAATATGGGCACCGCTCGCGCGGCCATGTACGTGTGCAGGCTCAGCCCGGCGATCAGGCCGGCGACCGCCCACAGGCGGGGCCGACCCCTGCGCCACGCCTCCCACCACAGGCTGGCCGATAGCCCGGAGATAACGGGCAGGCTGATGGCCCGCAGACCCTGACGGCTAAAAAAGACGGGCCAGAAGAGAACGGCCAGCAGGGCGGTCGCCAGCAGGGCGACGCGGTGGCCGAACAGGCGCCGATTCAGCGCATACGTTACGGCCACCAGGAGCAAGCCGGCAGCCATCGCTGGCAACCGCAACGCCAGGGCGTGATCGCCCAGCAAGGCCACCGTCGCCGCCTGGAGATAGTGGAATCCGGCCTCGTGGCCGTATGTGGCCGTGAAGTAGATGGCGTGGCGCCCGGCCAGGATGTCCTGGACGATGAGCCAGTTGGTCACCTCGTCGTGAGACAGGCCGGGTGGGGAGCTCCGCGACCCGGCGAAGCGCAAGAGCGCGGCGACCAGGAGGAGCCCGACCAGAAGCCAGCGGTGACGGGCGGGGGTGGGGCGCATGACGCCCGATCTTACGCCGCGGCGCGGCGATTGGCCAGCGTGTCATGCCGCCTCAATAACATCACACTTCGCCAACACCCTAAGGGTGCAAAGCACCCTTAGGGTGTTGGCGCGCGTCAGGTGTGGCGAAGTCGAGCCGCTTCTTCATAAACACGGCGATCTCGCCGTCCGGCCAGTCCGTGTTTGAGTAGGTGGAGAGATCCACGCCCTCCAGGCGAAAGCCCTGCCGCCGATAGAAGCGGATCGCCGGCATGTTCGTGGTCTGCGTCTCGCAGACGA
>JBFGLK010000412.1:0-4024 GCA_041576195.1 Promineifilaceae bacterium (SeqCode) | reverse complement strand
CCTCCTTCCGGCCTGCTCATCGCGCAGGGTCTGCCAGCGGTCGTCGTCAGCGGTCGGCGGCGCCGGCGGCGTTGCTGGCAGCGCCGGCCAGCGGTCGGGCAGGGCCGCGGGCGGGGGCTCGGGTGGCGGGGCCGGCCGGCCGGCTGTCGGCGCCGGCCAGGTCACGTCCGCGGGGGCGGCGCGGGCCGGGGGGGTGTAGCGCGGCGGGGGCGGTGCTGGCGTTTGCGGCGGGAGCACCTCGGGCGCCTCGGCGGCCGGCCGGTCGGCGGGGCGGGGGGCATAGGCCGGGGTCGTTGGCGTGCCGGCAAGCGGCGCCTCGGACCAGGCCACGTCGGGCGCCGGCGTCCGTTCCGGCGGCTTGTAGGCAGCCTCCACGCGCGGCGCCGAGGTGGGTGGGGTGTAGACCGGGTCGGGTGGTGGCGTGGGTTGGGAGGAGTCGGGCTCTGCCTCCACCTGGGGGTGGGGGGATGAGGCGGCGGGACGGTGAGGCGGCGGGCCCGGCGGCGGCGGCGATGTCCCCGGCTCGTAGCGCGGCGCCGCCCCGGGTGGGGGTGGGGCCGGCGGCGTATAGCGCGGGCGTGAGGGGGTGGGAGCGTGCGGGGGTGAGGGGATAGGGGAGTGAGGGGCTGGGGTCACCGGTTCCAGGCGGACGGGTGGTGGGATCCGATCCCGCGGGGCATAGGCCGGCTCGTCCGATTGCGGTCGGGGCGCCGGTGGTTCCAGGTGGATGGCGGGGATGGGGGCTGGTTGGGTCGTTGGTTGGGTGGATAGTGGGTCGGGTGGTGAGGTGGTGGGGTGGTGCGGCGGCAAGGTGATGGGGTGTGGGTCGTCGTCGGGCGAAGCCTCGTCCGACGGGGTGTCGTCAGGGAGCAGCTCCTGGTAGGCGGGGCGGAGGGCCTCGGCCGGGGCGCCCGTCTCCCGCCAGGCGAGGGGAACCTCGCTGCCGCGCAAGAGCTCCAGCCAGTGCGCGGGCGGGGCGCCGGGGGACGCGGTGTCGGGCTCGCCGGTGTCGTCCTCGCCTTGTTGCCGGGCGGCCGCGGCGAGGCGCGCGCCCAGGGCTTGCAGGCGCGTGCCGGCAGCCAGCAGCAGTCGCTCACGCCAGGTCGGATCAGCCATCGGTTGCTCCCACGCCAGGGCGGCCTGGGATCGTCTACTCCCGCTCCATCCGATCGAAGGTCAGGCGCAGCGTCTCGATGGCCACCGTGCGCTCCAGGGCGTCCAATGGCGCGCCCCGCCACTCACAGGGCCAGGCATTGAGCAGGTTCCAGCGCATCGTCTCCTCCACGCCGGTGCTGTCCAGCATGATGATGGAGACGTTGCGGCGGTCGGCGCTGCCCTGCACCGACTGCATCAGCCAGTCCCACAACTCGCGGGACTGCGTCAGGCCAAAGCGGAGGACAACGTCGGCGTAATCCACCGGGCCAACAAGCGAGCGGACGCTGCCGATCTGGCCCGCCTCACGGTATTTGATGGTGTGCACCTTGATGCCGAGGCCGCTGCACTCGGTGAAGTGGCCCTCGGTGACGCCGTTGATGACCAGCTTGAAGTTATAGGCACGTAACGGTTCTTCTTGCGATCCCAGCTCAGGCATCAGCTACCTCCCTCGGTAGTCTCCACTTCCACGCCGCCGGCATACTGGCTGATGCGGAAGACGATGAATTCAGCGGGTTTGACCGGCGCGATGCCGATCAGGGTCGTGACGATGCCGTCGTCGATGTTCTGCGGCGGGTTGGTCTCCTCATCGCACTTGACGAAGAACGCCTCCTGCGCCGTGCGCCCCATGAGGGCGCCGTCGTTCCACAGTCGGGTCAGGAAGGCGCTGATGTCGCGCCGGATCGACTTCCACAGCGTGCGGTCGTTCGGCTCGAAGACGATCCAGCGGGTGCTGAGGGCGATCGACTCCTCAATCATGTTGAAGAGACGGCGCACGTTGAGGTAGCGCCACTCGCTCGAGCCGTCGGCCCGGGTGCGGGCGCCCCACACGAGGATGCCCTCGCGGGCGAAGAAACGGATGACGTTGATCCCGTTCGGGTTGAGGCGGGCCTGGTCCTGGCGGGTGAGGATGTGGGTCAGGTTCAGGGCGCCGCGGATCGGCTCGTTGGCCGGAGCCTTGTGCACGCCGCGGGTGGCGTCGTTGCGGGCCCAGACGCCGGCCAGGTGGCCCGACGGGGGCACGCTGACCGTCTGCCGGGCGTCGAGCGGGTCGCGCACGACGAGCCAGGGATAGTAGAAGGCCGCGTAGCCGCCTTTGGACTGCGGCGGGCCGACCCCCTCGGCCGGGGCCTCGCCCTCGCCCTCGGCGGGCTTTTTGCTACTGCTGGCCCGGGCGGCGGTCAAGAGCTGGTTGATGTCCGAGACCCGTTCCACGCTGTCCAGGATGGCTACGCGGTCCTTCAGGTTCTCACAATGCTCCAGCAGATCGCTGTAGGAGCCGGCGTCGTTGTAGCCGGGGGCGGCGACGATGGCCACGTCGTCGATCTGCTTGAGGGCCTCGAGGCCGTCGCGCACCGGCTTGTTCTTGTCGATGGCCACGGCGTAGCAGCGCTGGCCCCCATTCTGGAAGAAGCCGAAGACGGCGTGGGCCAGGTGGGTCCAGGGCGTGTCCGCGATGACGTTGCCGTCGTTGTCCTTGGGGAAGAAGCGGTTGCGGAACTCGGTCCAGTTGTTGCAGGCGTAGGCCACCCCCTTTTCCGCCCGGGGGTCGGGCGCGACGCCGACGAAGGCGGCCGTGCTGGTGCCGACCGCCTGGATGGGTCGTGCGCCGCCCGAGACCTCCTCCACATAGATGTCCGGTGCCTGATAGATCATAGGAAACCTCCCTGAGTGTGGAACGGACTAGGCCAGATCCATCTGAATGATGGCCGGCTCGGCCTCGGACGTTGGGCCGCTGACGCTGATGGCCAGCGTGCGACCTCGAGCTTTGACGACGAGTTGGGCGGGCCCTTCTGCCGGCACGGCGGCGAAGCGGAAGCGACCGTCGGGCCCGGTGACGGTCGAGCGGTTGAGGCCGGCCAGCTCGACCCGGGCCCCGGCGATCGGGATGGCCTCCGGCCCGTGCAGCAGGCCGACGAGGGTGACCGCGGGCGTAGTCCGCAGTCGCAGCGGCTGGCGCACGTAGTGCACCTCAGGCTCCGGCCGGGGCTGGCGCACCAGCAGGCGCAGGAAGAAGGCCGGGCGGGGCGGCAGGCCGAAGGCAGCCCAGAGCGCGGCCGGGACCGGCTCCAGATCGACCTCCATCTCCTCGTCGGCCAGGGCGGCCAGGACCAGCTCGCCGAGCTGGCGATGCGCCGTGGCCGGATCGTCGTCCCGGGTCGAGACCAGGTAGCGGACGGAAAATTGCAGGGGTGTGATGCGCTGGGTGCTCGGGGGGGGTGTGGGGAGCAGGTCGAGCAGGTAGAGGTTGACGCCCCGGGTCTGCTCATCGGGTGCGGATAGCGAGATGGGGACCTTGCCCAGGACGCCGGTGACCCACGTCTGCAACTGCTGGTCGGTCTGCTCTAGCATAGAGATCGGGGCTGGATTCTGGACGACGAGCACGACTGCGATCATTGTACCATAATCGGGGCGGAACGGGATAAGTGCGGAAGGCGGAGTGCGGTGCGCGGAGTGGGCGTCGACGGCCGGACCACGCGACTCCCTGTCTTCCTTAGAATACCCGGCTACCCGACCACCATCCAGGAGCGATGATCACCATGTACGACATTCTGATCATCGGCGCCGGCCTGATTGGCGCGGCGGCGGCCCGGCTGGGCGCGGCGCCGTGGCCGGCGGACCTGGCGGAGACGCCATTCTGCGTGTAGCGAAAGAATCCGCCGGGGAATCTCCCTGGCAGTCCCTGGTACGGAAGGAGCGAAACCGACCATGTTTCACACCATGAGCGACGCGATGCGGGCGCGGATGCGGCAGTTGGAGGCGATCGATGCTCGCGATCGGGGCGACGGCACCCCGCGGCTGGAGCGCCTGCGACAGGTCCCGCGGGAGACCGGCCAGTTCCTGGCGCTCGTGGCCGCCGGCGCCCCGGCGG
>JBFGLK010000411.1:0-4036 GCA_041576195.1 Promineifilaceae bacterium (SeqCode) | reverse complement strand
CCTACGCCGCCGCCGCCGCCTTTCTGGCCTACCTGCACTACTTCGGGTTGTTGTGGGTCGCCCTGCTGGGCCTGGGCGGCGGGCTCCTTCTCTGGCGCCGCCGCCGCGCCCTGGCCGGCTGGCTGGCGCTGAACCTGGTCGTCGGAATGGGATTCTTGCCCTGGGTGCCGGCCATGACGACCGGCTACGGTGCGGAGGTCTGGATCCCGGTGCCGGAGGCCGACACCCTGCCGGCATTCGCGCGCTTCCTCTTCAACGAGTCCTGGAGTCTGCCGCTTCTGGTCGCCCCGCTCATCCTCCTGCTGGCTTTGCAGACCCTGGCCGATGGCTCGCTCTGGCGCCGGCGGGCCGGCCTGCCGGCGGGCGAGCTGCTGATCGGCCTCTGGTTTGCCGTCCCGGTGGCCCTGGCCCTGGCCATCTCCTGGTGGGGCCCGTCCGTCCTGAGCAACCGTAACCTGATCATCGTCGCCCCGGCGGCCTACCTCCTCCTGGCCCGGGCGATCGCCCGCCAGCCCTTGCCCGCCTGGGGCCACCTCGTGCTGGGCGGCGGCTACGCCCTCCTCTTCCTCGGACACACGCTCTGGGCGGCCGGCTACTACACGCTCCTGCAGAAGCCCCAGTTTCGCGAGGCGGCCGCCTACGTGCTGGCGCAGGCCGATCGCACCGCGCAGGCGGTCGTCGCCGGCTACCCCGGCACCATGTACGACTACTACCTGACCCGGGGCGAACCCGCGCTACGGGTTGATCTGCCCGGAGGCTTTGTGGACGACGTCGCGCCGCTGGAGCGCCTGGTCGCCGAGCGGGACGCGCAGTACATTTGGTTTCTGGCCGGGGGTCGGCAACCCCCCCGGCCACAGTATGTGACGGCCCTCCGGGGCGCCTACCGGGAGCTGGCGCACGAGCGCTTCTTCCAGGCGGAGGTCTGGCTGTTCGAGCGCCTGCCCGCAGCCGTTGCCGAGCCGGCCCCGCCGGTGGCTGCCGGCACCATCCGCCTCCGCGTCCAGCCGCCGCCCGGCCAGTGGTGGAGCGACCCGGGACAGGGCTTTCCCCTCGTCAACGACTGGTCCGCGGACGACCAGCGCTTCTTCATCCGCAAGCTCGAGCGGGACGGCCTGTGGATCCAGTTCGTGATCCGCAACCGAACCGATTTCGTCTTCAATGCCCGCTTCCCCGTGGGTGGACAGACGCACAGCGAGCCGCTGGACCTGGTGCTGACCTGGGAAGACGGGACCGCCGCGGCGTACATCGACGGGGGTCTGATCCGTGAGGAGGCCGGGATGGCGCTCGATCCGGCGGGGTGGGATCTGCCGGTCGTGCGGCTCGGTCGCGGCCAGGTCGAGCAACTGGAGGTGCTGGACTATGGCCTCACCGCCGAGGAGGTGGCCGACCGCGTCGCGGCCGACCGCTGACGCGAGCCGCGCCGGCGCCGGCCACGTCTGGCGTCCCCTTTCTTCTATTGCTATAATGCGCCGCTTGCGCTCTTGACCCGATCGCTTCGCGCTGGGCCACCTCACGAGAACCATGGACGTGCAAGAAGACCTCGATCTCCGACCCTATGTGGATGTGCTATTGCGCCGCTGGTGGCAGATACTCGTCATCGCCGCCGTCGCTGCCGGCCTTCTCTTCGGCGCCAGCCAGCTGCTCGCGCCCACCTATCGGGCCACCGCCCTGGTGACCATCACCGACTCCCGCACCGTCGTCCAATTCGATCCTCGCATCCAGACCATCGCCGACCGTCAGCCGTTGCGCGCCTACCCCGAGCTGGCCCGCAGCGATGCCATGCTCCAGACTCTGATCGCCCAGAACGGCGCCCTGCCCGACGACATGCGCACGGTCGAAGGGCTCCGCGACCGCCTCATCGCCGAGGCAGGCAACGACTTAAGCCTGCTGCGGCTGTCGGTCACCCACGAGAACCCGGAAACCGCCGCCCGGGTGGCCAATGCCTGGGCGTCCCTCTTCGTCGCCTGGGCCAATGACGTCTATCGGCCAGCCAACGCCGAGCAAGTCGACTTCTATCGGGCTCAACTGGCCGACGCGGACACCACCCTGGCCGGCGCCGAGGCCGCGTTGATCGCCTTTCAGGAGCGGAACCGCAGCGCCATCGGCCAGAACGAGCTGGACGTGCAGCTCGAGGCGCAGGCCCTCTACCTGAGCGAGCGCCGGGACCTCAACAACCTGGTCCGCGATGTGTCCGGGCTGCTGGAGCAGATGCGGCGCCGGCAGGGGAGTGACGATCCGACGCTCGCCGATCAGCTCGCCCTGATCGCCGTGCAGCTCGACGCCTTTTCCACACAGGCGACCTTGCCCGTCACGCTGCAGCTGGAGTCGGCCACCTTCCTGGAGGGCCAGAGCCGCGCCGGGTTGATCGCCCAGCTGGAGGATTTGCTGGCCTCGCTGGACACGACCCGGCGGGAGCTTGACGGCGCCCTGGCGGCTCTGGAGCCGCGCATTCTGTCCCTGCAGCAGGAGACGCTGAGCGCGCAGACGGAGGCCAGCCGGCTGCAACGAGATTACGACATCGCCTCGGAGACGGTGCTGTTGTTGTCTCGCAAGGTGCAGGAAGAGCAGATCGCCTCGCAAGAAGTAGTGACCGGTTTCCGCCTCGCCAGCCAGGCGTCCCGCCCGACCGAGGCGATCAGCCCGCGCCCGTTCTTGAACGCCGTGATCGGCGGCGGCTTCGCCCTGCTCGCCGCCGTCGCCGGGCTGATCGCCCTCACCTGGTGGCGCGGGGCCGCCGCCGCGAGCGCCCGCCCGAGCGAGAGCGCCGAGGTTCCGGCCTAGATCCGCCCGTGCGCCAACGGGTGGGAGCGATGGGATGCCTGCATGACGGCGCAGAAGGGGTTGCCAGCCAACGCAAGGAAGATCTTGCTGGGTTTGCTGTTGCTTGCGGCCACGGCCGCGCTCGCCCCACAGTGGGCGGGGCTGGCGCTGGCCAATGCCGGCGCCGTGCGCCTGAACCGGGCGCTGGCCGACGGACCGGAGGCGGCGACGGCGGCGACCCCCTGGCTGTCACGCGCGCTGGCGTGGCTGCCGGCAGCCGGCCAGGAGCGGTCGACCTACCTCCTGGGCCTGGCCTGGCAGGCCGGGGGCGATGTCGAGCGGGCCGCGCGGGCCTGGCGCCAGGCGCCAGCCGTGGCGGAAACCCTGATCGCCTGGGGGGACAATGCCTGGCGGGCCGGCACGTGGGCCCTGGCCGGCAACTGGTACGGCCAGGCGGCGATCGTCGCCCCGACCAACGCCTACGCCCACTACCGTGCCGGATTGGCTGCCATGCGGCTTGGGCGCCCGGCGGAGGCCGCCCCCGCCCTGGCGCAGGCCTGGGCGGCGCTGCCCGAGCCACGCGTGGGCCCGAGCGACATCTTGTTGCAGCAGGCCGCCGTGGCCGTCGAGGCCAAGACCGCGCCCGATTGGGCGCCCATTCTGGCGACTCTGGATCAGGCCGTCGCCCTTGACGACTTCCGCGAGAGCGCCTTCAATCCGGCCCAGGCCCACTACCTGCGCGGCGAGGCCTTGCGGCAGCTCGGCCGACGCGATGAGGCGATCGCCCCATATGAGCGGGTCATCGCCGGCTGGCCTGAGCACTACTGGGCCCACTACTGGCTGGGTCGCCTCCTGTGGGAGGCGCGTGGGGAGGTCGATCGGGCGGAGACCATGCTGACGACCGCGCTGGCGTTGAACCCCGGCCAGGCGGCCGCCTACCTGGAGCTGGCCCAGATCTATAGCGCCACGGAGCGGCCAGACGAGGCGTTGGCCTTGCTGGCGGACGCCCGGGCCCGATTCCCGGACCATGCCGGCCTCCGCGAACTCGAGGACGCCTTGCAGGAGGCCGGCGGCGGACCGGTCCCGGCGCCATGAGCCTGCGCGACGATCTCCGGTTCTTCTTGCGCGGCACCTTCAGCCAGCGGGAGTCGGCGGAGAACCGCCTGCGCCGCCTGCGGGCCCAGAGCTGGCAGCGGCTGGTTGGCCGCGGCCCGCGCGTCCTGGCCAACTCCATGCCCAAGGCCGGCACCCATCTCCTGCAGCGCGCCCTGCAGCT
>JBFGLK010000410.1:0-4058 GCA_041576195.1 Promineifilaceae bacterium (SeqCode) | reverse complement strand
GATAGAAGTACACTCCCGCCGCGAGGCGCGATGCGGGTTCTGCACGGCGTCCGAGGACGTCGAACATTTCGAAAGAAGGCGAGCCGGGTGATCCGTCGGGCGTCGTGTAGCGCAGCCTCAGATTGCCGGAGGCGTGCACCGTGTCATCGTCGATGAAATCCCAGACGAACTCCGTAATGCCCAAGGGTGTCAGCAACTGCTCCGTGGCATAGTGGTCCATGCGCTGTCCGGTCGCCACCGGATCCTCAACAATCCATAGCTGAATCAGATCATTTCGCGTGTCGCTCAACGGCAGCTCCCACTCGTTCCATTGGAGTCCAGACGTCATGGTCAACAGGTGCTCGATGGTGATCGCCCCTTTTTCGGGCGTGGTCAGATCCTGATACGCAGGGAAGTAGTCGAAAATCGGTTCTTGTTCGTTGACGTGGCGGCCGACCAGCGTCACTGAACATGCTTCCCAAGTGCCTATACATCTGATGCCGGTGCACGTTGCGGTCGATGGCGCAAGTGCGTGGACGCATCGATCCTGAAGTCGAAAGGGGGGTGGCCTCCTCTGCCGGCAGCCTGACTGGCGCTATGGGAATGTAAGCGTATGCCCGAGCGTTAGCAGAACGTGCTTCGGGCATCTTACCTATCCGGGACGCCAACAACGTCATGCTTGCGCCATGTTCCGTCCAGCGCCATACTGGTTTGCCCCTGGGCGACGGATCCCAGACACGCCGTTCCCTCTCGCCCAGGGGGTCCGGTCGTTGCCGGGGTCGGCAGCCATGGCCGTGCCTGATAGTCTGCCACCAGGCCGCGTGGCGATAGCCGACGCGATGACCTCCTGGGCTGTGGCCAGATGGGCGTTTGGAGGAATCGGGCATGTTTCTCAGCAGCTATTTCCGGGCGGCTCTGCATACTACCGTCAACATCATTCTGAACGCGCTGACGCTCGGGCGCTATCTATGGCTTGAGGGCCGCGTGCGACGGGGCGCCTACCACAACTGGGGGCACCGCTTTCGCTTTCGACCGGCACACGTAGCGATGCCACGCACGGAAGCGGAGATTGTCGCCCTGGTGCGGAGCGCACGGCAGCTGCGCGTATGTGGCGCTGGCCACTCCTTCAACGCCGGCGTGGTGACGGATGGGACGCTCGTATCGCTCGATCGGTATGCCGGCATTCTCTGGATCGACCAGGAGAAGAAGCAAATGGCCGTTCGTGCCGGGACCCGTGTCAGGGACATCAACCGGGCGCTCCTGAAGCAGGGCTGGGCGTTCGCCGCCCTGCCGACGCACGACGCGCAAAGCATCGGCGGCATCATCTCGACCGACGTCCATGGCACGGGCCGGGACTGGGGCTTTGTCAGTCAAGCCGTGGCGCGGCTCAAGCTCGTCGACGGACGGGGCGAGGTCATCGAGTGCGCGCCCTCCGATCCGCTCTACCGGGCGGCGATCGGCGGGATCGGCGCCGTGGGCATCATCGTCGAGGTTGTCGTGCAGGCCGTCGACGCGTTCAGCGTGCAGCAAGAGAGCAAGATCTACGATCTGGCATCCGTCGAGGCAGACCTGGATCGGCTAATCGAGGCGAACGATCATCTCAGTCTCTACGTGTTCGCCTTCAGCCAGAAATGCCAGGTAAACACCTGGAATCGAACGACGCGCCCGCAGTCGGCACGGGGTCCGCTCCGGGAGTTCTTGCATCACGCGTTTGAGGCCCTGGTATCCGTCTGGTTCGCCGACCTGGTGGCCCAGATCGGCCTGCTGCCCAGAGTGTCGGACTTCGTGCTCGGCGGGGTCAAGGGCGCCGATTTGGTATTGGAGAGCAGCCAGGGCTTCAACCGGACGCTGTACCACGTCCATCACGAGCTGGAGTTCACCGTGCCTTACGAAGATACGTTCGCCGTCTTGCGCCAGTTCGTGACCCTCTACGAAGGACTGGCCGGCAAGCGGCGGCCCTTCGTGGCGTTCGAACTCCGCTTCACGCCCGCCGGCCATGACCGGACACTTATCGGCGCCGGGCGTGACCGGCGCAGCACGTGGATCGATCTTCTGTGCAATGACTCGCTTGGCTTTGAGCCGTTTCTTGAAGCCGCGGAGCGGCTCATGATGGCGATCGGCGCCCGGCCCCATCTGGGCAAACATTGCCACGCGGTCGATCGCCGCTACCTGGAGCAGGTCCACGGCGAGCATTTCGCGTTGTTTTCCCAACTGATAGGCGAACACGACCCGGAAGGCAAGTTTGGCAACGCCTTCACGCGCCGGCTATTCCGACCGTAGGCGACCGGCCGGAACCGGACGTCTAGGCCAGCTTCAGGCGATGTCCGGGAAGCCGGAGGGCAGCCACTCCCACTCGATGCAATCGGTCACGGTAGGATCGAAGAGTTCGGGGAACGCCTCGCCTGTCGCGGGGAAGGCGTCGGGGCGCGTCGCCCCGCCCACGTCAGCATCCCGATCGATGAAGAGCGATCGATATTGCCTGGCACCGTGGCGCCTAAGAGGGCCGATCGTGGCCTTCAAGCGTCGGCGGGCACAGACGCTGGCTTCGTCAATCGGCGCGAGCGCCTCCACCCCCGGCCCCGTGCGGCTCGGCCGCAGTTCCGCTTCGTCGTAGGACACATCCAGCGAACAGACGTCCAGATCCACGAACGCCAGCAGGGAGCCGTGGACCGAAATCGCTGAGCCCGTCGTATCGACAGACCAGAGGGTCTCCTGGACGCCGGCCTGCCGGAGGGCCGACACGAGGCCGGCGACGGCGTCCGCCGATCCCGTCACAACCAGCCGGCGAATATAGCCGGCCTCGGTGATCTCTTCGCGGGTTTCGCAGCAGGCAGCGGCAGCCCGGATTCGGTGCGCCCGATTCTGGAATCGCGCTTTGTAGGCGTGCGAGCAGTAGTGGACGGGCAGGTCGGGAACGTTCTCGGCGGCGTACGCGAGCAACGCCAGCGCGGCCATCTCCGATTCGTGTACAGGGGGCTCGTGAAACGCGTTGGGATGCAGAAACGTGTAGGCCCTGGACGCGAGTTGCTGGACATTGTGCTTCGATGCCGTCAACTGGTGAATGTTTACGTGGTCAACTCCGATCTGTTGCAGCTCAATCAGGGATCGCTTCAGCCTATCGAAATCCTCGGGAATCGCGGGGACCTCGACGGACACGAGGTTAAGGAATTGCCTGGCCAGGGCGACAGGCTTCGTATCGTAGCCGCGTGCGCTGACATTTATCCGGATCTCGTCCAGGCCGGCGTCCCGCAACCGTTGCAGGTTGCCGGCATCCAGCAGGCCGCCGTTTGTATAGAGCCACAGGTACATGGCCTGGCCAAATCGTTTACGGATCTTCTCCACGTTGCGAAGCACGGAGTCCAGGGCCAACAAGGGCTCTCCGCCACTGAAGCTGACACCGTTGAAGCCGTAGGCGGCCAGGTACTCCACGTAGGCATCCGGGTCGGCGAAGGGCAGTCCTTCCGCGGCGGGCGCCGCGTCCGTGGTCACCGTGCGATCTTGCGGGCAGTAGAAGCAGCTCACGTTGCAGCGCCGATTGACGAACAGGCAGCTCCAGGTCCCTGCCGCGCAGGCCCGGCAGCCTGGCGAGAGCGCGCCGGTGTAGGGCTTGCTCTCCAGGCAACCGTGGCGCACCAGGCCAGCCGGCAACGACGCCAACAGGGCGTTGCGCTCCTCGGTCAGACGCCGGGCTTCCACGGCCGTCGGCCAGCCGAGACCTGTGAGCCATTTGATCTTATCGTAGAAGCGCTCAATACTCCCCAGGTCGTCCTGCATACCGTCCTCATCCTCTCGCCGGCCACCGTGGTCACACAGGACCGGGCCGCGTCATCCCTAGTTTAACGCCTGAGCCTTCGGCGCGAAAGGGCCGACGTGCCGGCAGGGCAGGGACATCGGTACGCCTCAATCCGACGATGTCCGATCTAGAGACACTTGCTCCCCGTGAGCCACGCGCGGGTCGCGGCGGCGGGCCTGCGCTTAGGGCACCATGTCAATCTGCCAGCAGACGCGCGTCCTCGCAACGAGCCATCCGTCTTGGCGGCGTAAGGCTGTTATAATCCAAGCATGAACTGGTCACTGCG
>JBFGLK010000409.1:0-4059 GCA_041576195.1 Promineifilaceae bacterium (SeqCode) | reverse complement strand
TGGGTGCCTGAGCGCTGCTCCTCGCTCCACTGGCGCATTGTCAGCGCCGCCAACAGGAAGATGAGCAGCAGCGGCATCCAACGGAACAGCGGTCGCACGTCGGCGATGCCACGGGCGAAAAAGGTCTCGATAGTAAAGAAGAGGAACAGCACGGCGGCCAGGAAGGTGCCGAGAAAGATGGCGGCCAGCGGCGAGCCGAAGTAGCTGTTCAGTTCCTTGCGAATGATGGCGGTGATTTGGCGGGTCATGGTGGGGGGTGGTTGGTTGGTTGGCTCGTTGGCTGGTTGGTTGACTGGTCGTGGCAGGCGCCCGTGACGTACCAACCAACCAACAAACCAGCAAACTGACAAGCTGGCATCCTATCCAACAGCTACACGGTTAAACACTGTCTCCAGCGTTTGGGCGTCGCGGCGGAGTTCGCGGATGGGCCACTGGTGGGCCGTGGCGACCTGGTAGAGGGCGGGCGTCAGATCGACGCCCTCGGCGGCGGTGACACGGAGGGTGGTCTGGCCGTCCTGGGGTAGAGCGGTCACCTCAGTCACGCCATCGATCTCACGCAGGGTTGCGGCGGCGTCCGGCAAAAGGGCATCGACGACGAGGAGGGCGTCGTTCCCGACCGCCAGCTCCTCCAGGCGGGCGTCGACCTTGAGCTCGCCATTGATCAGGATGAGCACGCGGTCGCACAGGGCCTCGACCTCGGGCAGGATGTGGGTAGAGAACAGGATGGTGCTATGTTGGGCTAGGCGACGGATGAGGCCGCGGATCTCGACGATCTGGGTGGGATCGAGGCCGACCGTCGGCTCGTCGAGGATGAGCAGGCGCGGCTTGTGCAGGATGGCCTGAGCCAGGCCGACGCGCTGGCGAAAGCCTTTGGAGAGCTGGCCAATGGGGCGCGTCAGGTGGTCGGCCAGGCCGGCGGCGTGGACGGCGTCCGAGAGGTGGCGCCGCACCTGTTCGGGCGGAATCTGGCGCAGGCCGGCCATCATCTGGAGATAGGCCTGGACCGTAAGCTCAGGATAGAGGGGGGCGTTCTCCGGCAGATAGCCAATGCGGGCCTGCACCGCGGTCGTGTCGGACAGGACGTCGAGCCCGTCGATGATAATCTCCCCCTCGTCCGGCTGGAGGTAGCCGGTGAGTAGCTTGATCACCGTGGTCTTGCCGGCACCGTTAGGGCCGAGCAGGCCGACGATCTCGCCGGCCCGAATGTCAAAGCTGACGGCTTTCAAGGCCTGCACCGGGCCGTAGGCCTTGTGGGCGTTGGTCACGCGAATCATGCCTGGTCTCCTACAACGTCGTCGGGCCGGTCGGCTCACCCGCGGCAAGGAGCATCAAGAGGCACCCGATCGGCCCAGAACCCGGGACCCATTGTTGGCCCGGGAGATAAGAACCGCGTAAGAATGGTCTGAGTCTTTCCGCACAGGTGTCAGTCGATGGCCGCCTGCGCCAGGGCGATGGCCCCTAACATGCCGGCACGGTTGCCGAGGCCGGGCGGGACGATGTACCGCTCAATGTCGTCCAGGATGCGCGGGGACTGGACGTAGCCGTTGAGTAGCGCTTGCACCTCGCGCCGCACGAGCGGGAAGAGGTGCGGCTGGCTCATCACGCCGCCGCCGAGGATGATGCGTTGCGGCGAGAGCGTGCAGATGAAGTTGGCCAGGGCCAGCGCCAGGTAATGGGCCTCAATCGCCCAGGCCTCGTGATCGGGCGGCAGGCCTTCCGCTTCGCGGCCCCAGCGCGCCTCCAGGGCGGGCCCGCTGGCGAGGCCTTCCAGGCAATCGCCGTGGAAGGGGCAGATGCCGGCAAAGCGCGCGGCGTCGTCGCCGCGCGGCAGGCGGATATGGCCCATCTCCGGGTGTATCAGCCCGTGCATCAGGCGGCCGTTGACCAGGCCGCCGCCGTCAACCCCGGTGCCCACCGTCAGATAGATGAACGTCTCCAAGCCCTGGGCGGCGCCCCAGCGCCACTCCCCGAGGGCGGCGGCGTTGACGTCCGTATCGAAGCCGACGGGCACAGACAGCGCATCACGCATGGCGCCGGCGATGTCCACGTGGGCCCAGCCTGGCTTCGGGGTGGTCGTGATGAAACCATAGGTGGGCGAGGCCGGGTCGGGATCGGCGGGACCAAAAGTGCCGATGCCCAGGGCACGGATGGCAAGCTGGCTGCGGAAGAAGTCGATCGCGCGGGGCAGGGTCCGCGCCGGGGTCTCCGTGGGAAAGCGCGCCTCGGCCACGATGTGCTCTGGCCCGCTCGCCACAGTGCAGACGAACTTGGTGCCGCCGGCCTCGAGGCCGCCGAAAAGGGGGGTAGGTGGGGTCATGGTTGATTAGTTGGTTGGTTGGCAAGTTGGCTGGTTGGTTGATCCCGTGTTCTGAGCATCAATATAGCTCGCAAGCGATCAAACTAACAAACTATCCGACGATCAAACCGGCGCTCTGGACTACATTTGCTCCAGCCACACCGCCTGGTAGGGCGAGAGGGTCAGGTCTTGCCAGCCGTGAACGCTCTGCCCGGTCAGGTGATCTAGCGAGGTGCCGGCGAAGCCGAGGGCGCCGAGGCGGTAGGCGGGGACGGTCTGGGCGCGCTCGGTGAAGTTGGCGAGCACGAGCAGCCGTCCCCGCGCGCTGTCGCGCAGCAGACCGAAGACGGCGTCGTTGTCGCTCCAGACCGGATAGGCGCGGGCCTGGGCGTGGAGCGGGGGCAGCCCCGCCCGAGTCTGGGCCAGGTGCCGCATGCCGGCAAAAATGCGGCCCGTGAAGGTCTGCCAGCGCTCGCGATCGGCCGCCTTCTCCCAGTCCATGCGGGGCCGGTGCAACCAGCGGTTGTCGTCGGCGTGCTCCGGCACCGACTCGTAGTCATAGTCGTTGAGCAGACCCAGCTCGTCGCCCATGTAAATGAGCGGGATGCCACCGAATGCCAGGATCAGGTTGTGAGCCAGCAAGATGCGCCGGATAGCCAGGTCGGCCTCGGCCGCGCTTTGCCGGGCGATCGCCGTTTCCAGGCCGGCGAGGGAGGCGCAGGAGCCGCTGATGCGCCGATCGCCGGTCCTCGGATTGAACTGGAAAGTGGCCCCGCGGGCGAAGGTGTCGGGGAAGCGGCCGCTGTAGAAGTCGCTGAGGAAGGCGCGATGGAGCGGGCCGCTGAGGCCGACCGCGGCGGCGTCCTCGTCGGTCACGGCCCAGCCGATGTCATCATGGCAGCGGACGTAGGTGACCCAGGCGGCGTTTTCAGGGAGTGCCGGCATCTCCTGCAGGGCCCGGGTCATCAGCGTTACCCTCCGCTCCGCCAACGCGCTCCAGATCAGGACCATCAACACATTGTGATAGGCCAGCTCGCACACCTTGTTGGCGGCGTAGCCGCGCCCGAGGTATGGAATCAGCTGCGGCGATGAGACGATCGCCTCGGCCTTGAACAACAGCCCGGGCGCAGCGATGCGCGTCAGGGCGCGGAACGCCTGCAGCAGCCAGTGCGCCTCGGGCTGGTTCTGGCTGTCGGTGCCCAGCCTTTTCCACATGAAGGCCACCGCGTCCAGCCGCAGGATCTCGACGCCCTGGTTGGCCAGGAAGAGCATGATGTCCAGCATCTCGGCGAAGACTGCGGGGTTGGTGTAGTTGAGGTCCCACTGGTATTCGTTAAACGTCGTCCACACCCAGCGCCCCATTTCCTCGTAGTAGGTGAAGTTGCCCGGGGCGAAATCGGGGAAGACCTCGGGCAACGTGCGCTCGTACTGGTCGGGCAGGGTCCGGTCGGGGAAGGTGAGGTAGTAGTCCTGGTAGCGCTCGTCACCGGCCATCGCCCGAACGGCCCAGGGATGCTCTTTGGCGGTGTGGTTCAGCACGAGATCGGTGCACAGGCTGACGCTCTGGGCGCGGAGGGCCTGCGTGAGGGCGCGCAGGTCGTCCATCGTGCCGAGCGGTGCGTTGATGGCACGGTAGTCGGCCACGGCGTAACCGCCATCGTTTGGATCGGGCCGTGGCTGGAGCAGCGGCATGACGTGCAGGTAGGTCACGCCCAGCTCCTTCAAGTAGGGGATTCGGGGGATGATGCCGGCAAGGTCGCCGG
>JBFGLK010000408.1:0-4068 GCA_041576195.1 Promineifilaceae bacterium (SeqCode) | reverse complement strand
TCCGGCCGCAGGTCCTGCTCGTGATCGGGCAGGATTGACTCGGCGTCGCGAATGGCGGGCACGAGGTAGCCGCCGAGGCCGATGGCCGCGGCAAACAGGCCGGAGAAGACGAAGATCAGGGCGGTGCCGGCACCGGGGCCGGTGCCGACGAGCCAGCCAAGGGTGTCGACCAGGCTGCCCCCGGCGCGCATCGCCGGCTCCAGCCAGTCGTCGGCCAGCGGGATCGCGGCGAGCTGGGCCAGCGGATTGATGCCCCAGGCGATGAGGCGTCGGATGGAGAAGACACGCCCCTGGACGTCGGGCGCTACCTTCGCCTGCCAGAGCGCCTGGTTGGAGCCGTTGACAATCGGCACCAGGAACTGGCCAAGGAAGGCGGCGAGCGCCCACACCGGCCAGAGCCGGCCCAGCCCCATGAGCGTCAGTCCGAAGATGCCGCTCAGGAACCAACCGAGAAGAACGCCGTGGACGCGCCGGCGCGGCCCGCCCCAGGCGCTCATCAAGAGGCTGCCGGCAATGCCCCCGCCGGCGCCGATCGAGGCCACGTAGCCAAACAGTCGAGCGTCCTGGCCGGTGCGGTAGAGGATCATGGCCGCCATCGTCGTGAACGCCACCGAGACCACGAAGTTGCCCAGCATGAAGACGAGCTGCAGCCCAAGCAGGCTCGGCCGCGCCAGGATGTACTGGAAGCCATAGGCCGACTCGCGCAGCAGACTGCCCTGGCCCGCCTTCCCCTCGACTGTCTGCTTCGGCTGCGGCACGTTCACGAGCAAGAGCGCGCCGACGGCCAGGCTGAAGGTGATGATGTCCGCCAGCAAGATCGTGCGCAGGCCCATGTCGCGACCCAGTAGGCCCAGGACCGTGCCGGCAAGCGCCGGCGCAAAGATGCCGGAGCCGGACTCGGCCAACGACATCAGGCCGCTGGCCCGGCCGTACTGCTCCTTCGGGATCATCAGGCTGATCGCCGCCGAGTAGGCCGGCCACTGGAAGGTCTGGAAGGCGCCGTTGATCGCGTTGGTGATGTAGAGATGCCAGATCTCCAGCGTGCCGGTGGTCACGAGGAACAGGACGACGATGGTCGTGATCCCGGCGGCCAGGTCGCTGAGCATCATCATGAGCTTGCGATTGGAGCGGTCCACGATCGCGCCGGCGACCGGGCTGAGGATGATGAGGGGCACCATGAATGCCAGGCCGAGCAGGGCCAGCTCGCGGACGCGCTCGGTCTCGCCGAAGATGTAGATCGGCAGAGCAAAGCCGGTCATGGCGCTGCCGATCAGGGAGATCAGCTGCCCCACCCAGACGACCAGAAAGGCACGCATGCCGGCCGTCTTCGGTCTCGATTCGGGGGACTGCATGGCCGCCGCTCCGTGTTGACGCCGTCTCAGCCGACGCGCGTGTCTTCTGACAGGGATCGACCGGTACGGGTGATGAAGACGTCTTCCAGGGTGACCTCATCGGGCGCGATCTTTTGCAGCGTGGCCCCCTGGCGTGTCAGCGTCTCCACCAGGCTGGGGAGGAGGCCATCGTGTCGGCTAGCCACCACGGTGAGCTGGGCCGTGCCATTGGTCTTGGCCAGGGCCGCCCGCTCGATGCCGGCCAGCTCGCGCACGGCGTCCACGGACCGGTTGGGAAACACGCCCTCCAGGCGGATGACGTGCTCGCGATGGAGCGACTGCTTCAATGCCGGCACGGTGTCCAGGGCGATGACCTCGCCCCGGTCGATGATCGCCACCCGATCACAGAGGGTCTCCGCCTCCGTCATGATGTGCGTGGTGTAGATGATGGTCCGACCCTCCGCGTTGAGGGCACGCACGACCGCCCGCAACTCGTGGGCGGAGGGGACGTCGAGGGTGTTCGTCGGCTCGTCCAAAACCAGGACCGGGGCGGCATTGATCAGGGCCTTGCCAAACGCGAGCTTCATCTTCTGACCCGACGAGTAGGTCTCCACGGCGCGATCGGCCAGGTCGCCCAGGTCCAGGCGTTCGATGATGGCGTCGGCCCGCCGCCGGCGCTCGGCCGACGAGAGGTGATAGAGCGCGCCGAAGAAGACGAGGTTCTCCCGGCCGGTCAACTTCCAATAGAGCCCGCGTTCCCCCATGAGCATGCAGCCGACGGTAGCCCGGATGGCGTCATCCTGGCGCTGGAGCTCGAAGCCGTTAATGCGGGCGGTCCCGCTGGTGGGCAACAGGAGCGTGGTGAGGCACTTGATGAGCGTAGTCTTGCCGGCACCATTGGGACCGAGCAGGCCGAAGATCTCGCCAGGCTCGATCGTCAGCGATACCTCCCGCAAGGCCGTGACCTCGTGCCAGCGCGAACGAAACAGTCCCTGGCGCCGCTTGGAGCGATAGACTTTAGTCAGGCGATCGATGAGGACTTGTCCGCGCATGCTTGTCTCCGCTGGATCCGCAGACTCACGGTCGGCAACCGGCGCCGCGACCGCTCGACGGTGGGGGCGATCAGCTTTCGAGGGCTTCCAACAAAGTGGTCGCCTCTTCGACGGAGATGATACCCTTTTCCAGCATTTCGAGTACCTTGAGCTGCTCCTCGGCGCTGGTCTTCCGCGGCCTGGATGGCGGCGGCGGCGGGGGCGCGTAGCGTTGCCGGGACCGCTCCTGAGCCTTCTCCACACGCTTCAACGCCCGCTCGACGGCCAGTTCGGCCTTGCGGGCCATCTTCTGCGAGAACTCGGGGCCGAGCTCCGCCAGGCGGGCGCTCACGCCGGCCAACTGGTTGTCCAGGTGAATCGTCAGCGTCTCCTGCAGTCCGCTTAACGTTTTGCCCAGCTCCCCGAAGTCGAGCTCGATCTCGGCGGACGTGACGTCCTCTTCTTCGTGGGCTCGGATGAGGATCTCGCCGGCCGCCTCGAGCGACAGAAACGTCTCGCCATCGCCCAGCACGGCCGTCAGCACGTTGTCGGCCTCGCTGACCGAGGCAAAGGCGAGTTCGTAGCGAACGCGCGAACCCTTGGCATCCAGGTTCAGAGGGGCATCGACGGGCCAGCGAAGGATGATCTCGCCATCGCTGCGCGCGAGGTGCTTGCCCGGCGCCAGGCCGCCGGTGAGGCGCAGGTCGCCGGCGACGCGCTCGACACGAACGCGCCCGCCAAGGTTCTGGAGATTGGCGTCGCCGGCGCAGGCCTGGACAGTGAGATCTCCGCTCACCGTCCGCAGGCTCAGGTCGCCGTGGATCTCCTCTGCCGTCACCGCCCCATCGATATAGCGGCCACTCAGATCGCCGTGGACGGTGCCCAGGACGAGATCGCTGACATTGCGCACGCTGACGGCCTGCATGACCGTGTCGGCCCGCAGCGTGCCGTGGCAGTTCTTCACCGTCAGGTTGCCATAGGCGTTTTGCACGTCCAGATTGGCCACGCTCTTCACCAGAACCGAGCCGTTGACCTCGTTGACATGGAGGTCGGCGTCGACGCCTTTGACGATCAGGTCGCCGCGGACCTGCTCGAGCGTCAGGCTGGCCCCGACCGGCACGCGCAGCGTCAGCCGGCTGCTGGAGCGGATGGTGAGGCCCTTGTCTCTTTCCTCTACCTGTAGCCGCTCCCCGAGGGCCACGACCTGGGGCTCCGGCCACCCCTTGACGATGAGGTCGCCGAGGCATTCGACCACGGTGATGACCGGCTCCGGACCCGTGTCGTAGTGTGTCTTGACCATGCTGGCCTCCTGAGGCTACTCGAGATAGACCTGAACGCGCTCGCCGGCGGCCTCGTCCTGCACGTCCACAATCAGGCCGTGACCACTCTCGGCGAGCAGCTGGTCCATGTCGGCCCAATCCTGCCGCTTCAGCTCGGGCACAAAGCCGGCGCCGATTCGCATGCCTAGGCGCAATACACGCAGCGGGATGTTGACCCGCACGCGGTCCGCGCCGTCCCGGCCGCTGACCCGAACCTTGAGCCAGGACGGCCTGGCGGCAGCCGTCTCGACCGAGGCCGTCTCCGTCTTGCTCGGCTCAGCCGACGGTTCGTCGTGGTCGTCCGTCTCAATCCGGAGCCGGATCGCCTTGCGTGGCGCATCGCCGGCCCCCGCGTCGTGGACCCCCGCGTCGTGGACCCCCGCGTCG
>JBFGLK010000407.1:0-4068 GCA_041576195.1 Promineifilaceae bacterium (SeqCode) | reverse complement strand
GCCGGCGCCGTCAATCGCCGGCGCCGGGGAGGTGGTCACCCCTTTGTCCGAACCGCGAACCAATACGGCCATGTTGCCCAGGACGGACCACGAGGCCAGGAAATCAGCGTGGCGGACGACCAATGTCCGTCCGTTGGCGGCGTCCACGAGGGTGACCGTCGTCGGGGTGTAACCGGTGAGGATCATGGTGTGCTCGAATGGCGCCACTGTCGTCGTCGCCCCGTCAGCGGCGACATAGATCTGGGGAGCGCCAGCCCAGATGGCCCCTATGATCCAGACGATGGCCGGTCGGCCGGCCGCGATCTCCGCTCTCAGAGCATCCCAGGAAAGACCGCGTTCGGCCGTGGCCTCTAACCCAAGCGCACGGAGCTGAGCGGCGACCGGCGGAGCGTGCACGCCGTAGTCAAAGGGCGGCACATTGCCCCAGCGGCCGTGGACATTGCCCACGAAGCCCAGCTCGGGGTTATCTGAGACGGGGAGGCTGGCGAAGAAGGCGGTTTCCTCGACCGGCACGCCCCAGTAGGCAGCCAGGTCGGCGGCCGAGCGTGACTCGCACGATAGGCGGTATGTCTGGGCACGGCCGACGAGGCCGCTCACTTGCGCCGACTCGGGCAAAGAGTCCGCTCGGGCGATGCCCGCAGTCCCGGCCAGCAGAACCGCCAGTGTGACCACCAACCTTTTTAACCGCCGCATGGGCACCTTCCTCCGCTTCTTACGGACGCTCGCAGAGGGGCGCTAGTCCTCGGCCCCTGGCGCAGCCATCGTCTCCGCGCCGGACGCGGCCCCTGTCAGGTCAAACAGGCGGGTCCGATTGCGAAGCACGCGCAGTTCTTTGAGAAGCGTCCTGGGTACGTTGGCGTCATTGACCGTCCGGTCAACGCTGTAGGCCCGATACGTGCATGCCCGGCGGCCAAACGTGACCGTGGCATATCCCCAATGATAGAGATCGGCGAAGCGAACGTGCGGATTCAGCAGACGGATTAGGCCCTCGCCGATCTCCCCCTCGAATCCCAGGTCAGCCAGTACCGCCCCAAGATTGTCGGAGGACACAGCCGGCGTCATGAATTCGACGCCGACGACATTTTCCGGATTCCCGTTATTCGCTTCGCCATAGTCGAGCTTCACGTAGCCGGCCATGTAGGCGTGCAGGTCCCCCGTCAGCAGTACGAGATTCCGCACGCCCGCCTGGCGGACGGTATGGAGCAATGCCAGACGTTCGGCCCGGTATCCATCCCACGCGTCGAGGTCGACAAACAGCTCGGATCCCTGGTTTGGTCGCGGAATGGTCAGGGCCATCTGCAGGACTTCGTTGCCCAGTGCCTTCCAAATGGCCGGAGAGGTCACGAGACCGCCGATCAGCCACTGGCGCTGGGCGACGCCAAGCATCGTCTGATCAGGGCTGTCCTGCTGGTCACAGCCGGGCGACACGTAGCGCCCGCCGACCAGCGCCTCTCCGCAGGGGTGCGGAGACCGGTATGTCCGCTCGTCGAGCATGAACAGATCGAGGAGGTCGCCAAAGCGAAAGCGGCGCCAGATGCTCAGGAAGTCGTGAGGGTGTGTGGCTTCTGGGTTCACCTCAGGCCGTGCCGGCACATACTCGGCCCACGCGCGCTGAGAGTCGAGCTTTAGCTGGCGCAACGCTTCCGGATCCGCCGCGAACGGGTGATCCGGCGCGCCGGGCGCGTCCAGGGCCGGATCCCAGTAGCTGTCGTTGGCGAACTCGTGATCGTCCCAAATGACGATGAACGTGTGCCGGGCCATCACTTCCTGAAGAAAGGGGTCGGTGCGATAAGTACGATAAAGGTGGCGATAGTCGCCGAGGTCAACCGCCACGCTGTTTCCGCTGGGAAGCGTGATGTTTCGGTCCGGGAAGTCGCTGCTTTCGCTGCCCTGTTCGTAGATGAAGTCCCCGAGATGAACGACGAAATCGACGTCCTCCTGGGCGAGATGGTGTAGCGCGCCGTAGTAGCCACTGGGATAGTCCTGGCACGTCAGCAGGCCGAGTCGGATTTCCGCGGGCGACGCGGACGGTGCCGGCAATGTTCGGCACCGCCCGGCGACGCTGGCCACGCCTGCGTAGATGAAGCGGTAGAAGTATCGCCGGTTCGCGGCAAGCTGGCCGTCAAGGTCCAGCTTGATTGTGTAGTCGCGGTCTGCGCCGATCGCCCCACCGTCAACCACGCCGGCGAGGACGACCCAGTTGAAGGCCGCGTCGAGCGCCACCTGGAAGGCCATGCCAAGGCCGGGCTGATAGGCCTCCGGGTCAATGCGCGTCCACAGAATGACGCCGCTCGACGTCGGATCGCCGGAGGCCACACCCAGGCTGAAAACGTCGCTCGGCGGCGTCTCAGCGTCAACAGCGAAGAGCGGTCCCTCCTCTGCCGCTTCCCCGATTGCGACGGGCGTGAATAGCGTCAACGCGCTCCACCCCGCCGCGCGGATGAACTCTCGCCGCGTTACGCTATGTTTGCTCATCGCTACCTCCAGCTAGGAACGCCGGCCGCACGGTCCCGGGCGCCACCAGGGCCTCTGTTCTAGCCGTTTCCGGCAAAATCGCCAACCAGATGGACTGAACTGCCTCCAGAGCGGCCAGCGACCGTGCCATTTCGACGGCGTTCGGGTACACTCAGCCCCGCGCCGGGGGATGGTTCGCCCCGGTGAGTTGGGCTTGTCCGCCCGCACGGCGGCAGCCAGGGAGAAGAGTCGTCATCATGGCCAAGCGCGAAACTTACCAGGTCACTGTAGCGGGTTTGGAACGCCACTTCCCCATTTTCGAAGTAGCTCCAGGTGTGCGCATCGCCATCTTTAATATGCTCGGGGACACGCATATCGTCAAGGCGTCAGCGGCCGTGCTGGCAGAGCGCGTGGCCGATGATGGCGCCGAGGTCCTGGTGACCGCTGAGGCGAAAAGCATCCCGCTGATTTACGAGATGAGCGCGCTGATGGGCATGCCGTACGTGGTGCTGCGGAAGTCCTACAAGCCCTACATGGGAGAAACGATCAGTGCCGAGACGGTGTCGATTACGACCGGCCGCACGCAGACGCTTTACCTCGACGAGAAAGACCGCGGGCGCGTCGAGGGGCGGCGGGTCATCCTCGTCGACGACGTAGTCAGCACTGGCAGTACGCTGACGGCCATGAAGCGCGTCATGCAGGCGGCAGAGGCCAAAGTGGTGCGGGTGGCGGCGGTGTTCACTGAAGGCGATCACGATTGGTCAGATGTCATCGCACTTGGCAATCTGCCGGTCTTTGTGGACGGCGACTAGTGCTCCATGACTCCCAGTGCGGCCAGTCTGTCCATCTTCAACCACCTCTTCGCCTCGGTCGCCGAGGAGATGGGTTTGGCGCTGGAGCGCGCCGCCTACAGCCCGAATATCAAGGAGCGGTTGGATTTCAGCTGTGCCGTATTCCTCGGCAGTGGACGCCTGCTGGCTCAAGCAGCCCATATCCCCGTCCATCTCGGCGCCATGCCGGCATCGGTGCGGGCGGCGCTGGCACACGCCGCGCCTCTGGCGCCCGGCGACGTCGTCATCCTCAATGATCCGTATCAGGGCGGCAATCACCTGCCGGACATCACGCTGGTGTCCCCTGTCTACCTTGCCGAAGGGGCTGACGAGCCGGCGTTCCTGGTTGCCAGCCGGGCACACCATGCCGACGTCGGCGGCATGTCACCAGGCTCCATGCCCTTGTCTCGTGAGCTCTATCAAGAGGGTCTGATCATCCCGCCCGTACGCCTCATCCAGGCAGGCATGCGCAACGAGGCGTTGTGGCAGCTCATTCTGCGAAACGTGCGTACACCGGCGGAGCGTGCGGGTGATCTGGCGGCTCAGCTGGCGGCGCACGAGATCGGCGCCGGCCGGCTACGCGAAATCGTGGCTCGCCACGGTAAGGCCACCTGCCTCGCGCACGCCAGCGCCCTGCTGGACTACGCAGAGACGCTCACACGGGCGGCGATTCGGCGTATCCCAGCGGGACGTTACACCTTCGAAGATGCGCTGGATGATGACGGACAAACGGAGGCGCCCGTGCCCCTGCGGCTGGCGCTGACCATCCTGGAGGATCACCTTG
>JBFGLK010000406.1:0-4068 GCA_041576195.1 Promineifilaceae bacterium (SeqCode) | reverse complement strand
CTGCGCACGGCCTACCAGCATCCCCCGCTGGACCCCGCCACGGCGGCCCTGGCCGAGCGACTCGCCGCCGTCGACGCCTACCTGGCCGAACGCTGTGCCCCGGTGACCGTCGGCCCCCCGGATCCGGACTATGGGGCGGTGGAGCTGTTTGCCTGCGCCGGACGCTGACGCCTGCCGGCATGCGCGCCTCCCCCCCGTTCCTCTCAAGGAGACACCATACGCCTCGCCATCCTCGCCTTCGGTAGCCGCGGCGACGTCCAACCCTATCTCGCCCTGAGCAAGGGGCTTTCCGCCGCTGGCCACGACGTTCGTCTGATAAGCCACGAGACCTACGCCGCCCTGGCCGAAGCCCACGGCCTCCCTTTCCGCGCGGTCAGCGGCGATGTGCGGGCCGTGGTCGAAAGCGAGGAGATGCGTCAGGTCATTGAGAAGGGGAACTTCCTGGCCATCACCGCCCGCACCGCCCGGGCAGCCCGGGCTGCGGCCGTGGACTGGACTCGCGAAAGCCTCTCCGCCTGCGAGGGCGTGGACGCCATCCTGGTCGGCATCGGCGGCCTCTACCTGGGCCTGGCTCTGGCCGAGAAGCTGAGGCTACCGCTCATCCAGGCACATGTCGTCCCGTTTACCCCGACCAGGGCGTTTTCTGGCGCCCTGCTGCCCCTCTCCCTGCCTGGCCTGGGCGCGCGAGCCAACTGGCTGACCCACCACCTGACCCGGCAAGCGATGTGGCAGGGGTTTCGGGCAGCCGACGCACGGGTGCGCCAGCAGGTGCTCGGGCTGCCGCCGGCGCCGTTTTGGGGGCCCTTCAACGACGAGCGTATGCGCCGGGCACCGGTGCTCTACGGCATCAGCCCGTCCGTCATCCCCAAGCCGGGCGACTGGGACGAGCGCACCCACGTGACCGGCTACTGGTTTCTGGAACCGGGCGCTCAATGGGGGCCCCCCGCGTCAATACTATCGTTCCTGGAGGCCGGTCCACCTCCGGTCTACATCGGGTTCGGCAGTATGGGTAGTCGCCACCCGGAGGAAACTGCGGCGCTGGTCGTGCGTGCCCTGGAGCTGACCGGCCAACGGGCGATTCTGGGATCTGGCTGGGGAGGGTTGCGCCCGGGGGCGCTGCCGGCATCCATCATGGTGGTCGACGCCATCCCGCACGCCTGGCTCTTCCCGCAGACAGCGGCGGTCGTCCACCACGGCGGTGCCGGCACCACCGCCGCCGGGCTCCGCGCCGGCGTGCCTTCGCTTGTCATCCCCTTCTTCGGCGACCAGGCTTTCTGGGGCCGGTGCGTCGCTGCCCTCGGCGCCGGTCCGCCGCCCATCCCCCGCCGCCGGCTCTCGGCCGAAGGCTTGGCGGCGGCGCTGGAGCAGGTGCGCTCGGATGACGCGCTGCGCACGCGGGCCTCGGCGTTGGGAAAGGCGATCCGTGAGGAAGACGGCGTCGGCCGGGCCGTGGCCATCGTTGAGCAGTGGGCCGACAGATGACGGTGGCCCGATTTGCCTAAGCCGCGTTGACCGGTGGCGCGATTTGCCTAAATCGCGTTCACAGCCGGCGACCAAATGGAAACTCACGCGAATCGCCCCACATGAGGCCGGCGGTTGACAGATCATCCTGGTTCTGCTACTGTGTGGCATGGACCATCCATATGGATGGTATAAGGATGGTAATCAGATGGCAGAATCAATCAACACCAATGAGAAGATCACGATCAACATGAGCGCCGTCGACCTGGGCAAGGTCGATCTGCTCGTCGAAGAGGGCTTCTACTCGAACCGAACCGACTTCATTCGCTCCGCCATTCGCCACCAACTCGGTCGCCACGACGTCGACGTGAACGCCAGCATCATCCGGCGCGAAATGCTGGTCGGCGTGCTGGTACACACCCGCAGAGGGCTCGAGAAGCGCCTGGCGAAGAACGAGCGTATGCGGATTCGCGTTGTCGGCGTGGTCGTCTTCGAGGACGACATCTCGCCCGAGCTGGCTGACGCCACGATCGAGTCGGTCAAGGTCTTTGGCATCCTGCGGGCCAGCAAGGCGGTCCGGCAGTCCCTGGCCGATCGCATTCGCTGACGCGACCGCCAGATCGCGTGATTCGCCGCGGACGCCTCGTTGACCAGGCGCCCGCGGCGGCATGGCCCGGCGGTAATGCTTATCCCAGAGGCGGCGCGCCCTCGCCCCACCACTCGACGATCTTTCCGTCCCGGAGCCGATAGATATGGTTCTCGGTCCAGCCGATTGGCTCGCCGGACGCCTTCAGGGTGCCGCCCGCTTCGACCCGCGTACAGACCAGGTCCCCCTCGCCAAACACCTGGACGACGCGCACCTGGATGCCGTCTATCAGGCTGAATACCATTTGCCCTAGCTGCATGAGGCCCTCACGGCCGCCGGCCACGGGCATCGGTGCGTGATGCACGAAATCCGCCGCCATCAGCTCATTGACGATGGCCACGTTGGCCTTGTTTTTGAACTCGTTCTCGAACCTCTGTACAATCGCCTTGTTGTCTACGGACATCAACTTGCCTCCACTGTGATGTATGTGCCGGCAGGCGTGGCGGCGTCACCAACTGGCGTCGCGGCCAACCGGCTGCTTTCTACCCCTATAGACGGATCTGGTCAGCGAAAGTGAGCGGTCTCAACCCGATGCGTCGTTGGCCGATCCACACGAGCGCGTACGCTCACCCCACCGCCGGACGCCCTCGTCGTCAACAAGGGCGAGACCGTGGCAGGTCGGGGACCCCAGACGAGGCGCCTCCCCCATGACCCCCCCAGACGCCCCCCATGCCTACTCGGGCGACCGGCAGCGATTCTTGCAGGCGGCGGAGCCGCTGCGGCGGCCGCTACTGGCCCACTGCTACCGAATGATGGGCTCGATCGAGGACGCCGAAGACCTCGTCCAGGAAACGATGCTCAAGGCCTGGATGGCCATCGACGGCTACGCCGGCCGGGCTTCGCTCCGTACGTGGCTCTTCAAGATCGCCACCAACGCGTGCCTGGACGCGCTCGACAAACAGGCGCGGCGCGCGCTGCCGGCTACGGCCGTCCCCGCCTCCTCTCCGGGCGACGCCTTCATCCCCGCCGTGGAGGACACACCCTGGCTGAGCCCGTTCCCGAATAGCTGGCTGCCCGACCCCGTCAGTGGCCCAGAGGCCCGCCTCTCCCAGCGGGAGAGCGTGCGCCTCGCCTTCGTCGTCGCCCTACAACGCCTGCCGCCCCGCCAGCGGGCCGTTCTCTTGCTGCGCGACGTCCTTGGCTGGCGGGCGCGCGAGGTGTCCGAGCAGCTTGAGATGTCCGTGGCCGCCGCCAACAGCGCCCTCCGCCGGGCCCGGGCGACGCTAGGCGATCGGCCGCCGCCGGCCTCCGCGCCCCTGAGCAAAGCGGACCAGCGACTGCTGCAGCGTTACGTGGCGGCCTGGGAGTCGGCCGACATCGCGGCGCTCATGCAGTTGCTCAAAGATGACGCTGTTTTCAGCATGCCGCCGTCGCCGTCGTGGTACCGGGGCCGGGACGACATCCGCTGGTTCGCAAGTCAGTTCCTCTTCGGGGGCGATGCCGGCAGCCGCTGGCGCATCGTGCCGACCGCCGCCAACGACCAGCCCGCCTTCGCCATCTCCGAGCATGACCCGGAAGCCGGGCTCTACCGCGCCCGGGCGATCCAGGTGCTCGCCCTCAGCGACGGCGCCGTGGCCGACGTCACGACCTTCGGCGATCCGCGCTGGTTCGCCGCCTTTGCGCTGCCACCGCAACACCGCTTCGCGCGCTAGAGTAAACCGCGCTCGTCACACGACTGTCTGGTAGTTGTCCCTCTAACCCCCATCGGGCAGAATGGGCCTGGCCGCAAGCTGCACAGCTCGTGCAGGCGGTGGCCCACCCGGAGCGAAGACGCACCAGGCTGCGGTTGCAGACCCCGTCCATGGAGGGCTTCTCATGACGAGCGGAGTGCAAGCAGGGAAAGCACCGGCGTTGACGGCCTCTGTCGTGATGGAGATTCTGTCGCTTCTGCCGGCACGCCCTTTCGCGATCCAGTTGCCCGACGGCGCCATCCTTCCCCCGGGGGGGGGGGGGGGGGGGGG
>JBFGLK010000405.1:0-4069 GCA_041576195.1 Promineifilaceae bacterium (SeqCode) | reverse complement strand
GAGGCGGCGGAGAAAGCCAAGATCGAGCTTTCCACGACGATGCAGACTGAAATCAATCTGCCCTACATTACGGCCGACGCCACTGGTCCCAAGCACCTGACGATGACCCTCACCCGGGCCAAGCTCGAGCAGCTGACCGAAGACCTGGTGCAGCGCACGATCGAGCCGTGCCGGCTGGCGCTGAAGGATGCCGGCTATGATGTCTCGGACATCGGCGCGGTGGTGCTTGTCGGCGGCATGACCCGGATGCCGGCCGTGCAGGACGCCGTCCGCTCCTTCTTTGGGCGCGAGCCCCACAAGGGCGTGAACCCGGACGAAGTGGTCGGTGTGGGCGCGGCCATTCAGGCCGGTGTTCTGGCCGGCGACGTCAAGGACGTGCTGCTGCTGGACGTGACGCCATTGACCCTGAGCATTGAAACCCTCGGCGGCGTAGCCACGGCCCTGATCGAGCGCAACACGACCATCCCGATCGCCAAGAGCCAGGTCTTTTCCACCGCTGCGGACGGGCAGACTCAGGTCGAGATCCACGTCCTGCAAGGCGAGCGCCCCATGGCGGCAGACAATAAGAGCCTGGGCCGGTTTATTCTGGATGGTATCCCGCCGGCGCCCCGTGGCGTGCCCCAAATCGAGGTCAAGTTCGACATCGACAAGGACGGCATACTCAACGTGAGCGCCAAGGACAAGGCCACCGGCCGCGAGCAGTCGATGCAGATCATCCCGTCAAGCGGTCTGGACGACAACGAGATCGAGCGGATGGTCAAGGACGCCGAGCAACACGCCTCCGAGGATGCCCAGCGCAAGGAGTCGGTGGAGGTGCGCAACGCCGCGGAAAACGCCGTCTACAGCGCCGAGCGTTTCGTCAAGGACAACGACGAGAAACTGAGCGAAGGCCAGAAGGAGTCGATCAAGGCACAGGCCGATGCGGTCCGCTCGGCGATGGAGAGTGCCAGCCCGTCGACGCTGAAGGCGACGGTGGACAAGTTGCAGGCCGTGCTGCAAGAGATCGGCATGAGCATGTACCAGCAGCAAGCTGGCGCACCCGACGGCCCCGGACCCGACGGCGAGACCGAACCGGACGAAGACGTCATCGAAGGCGAGTTCAACTAGCGACGGGGAAGTGGGTGGCGGGCATCGGCTCTGCCGCTCATCGCCGTTCCTAGGCGCTCGAAGCCCGGCCGCCGCCACTGCGCGGCGGTCGGCTTTGCCAGGCAGGCTGACGCGAATGAGCACGAAGCGCGACTACTACGACATCCTGGGCGTCCCCCGCACTGCCGGCAAGGACGACTTGAAGAAAGCCTACCGCCGGCTGGCGCGGCAGTACCATCCCGACGTCAATCAAGACGATGGGGCCGACGAGCGCTTCAAGGAGATCAACGAGGCGTACGAGGTCTTGTCGGACGCCGACAAGCGGGCCGCCTACGATCGCTTCGGCCACGCCGGCGTCCAGGGCGCGGGCATGGGTGGCTTCACCGACTTCTCTGGCTTTGACGATGTGTTCGACTTCGTCGAGCAGTTCATGGGCGGCTTCGGCACGCGAACGCGCCGTCGCGGCCCGCGACGCGGCGCAGACATCCGCTACGACCTCACGTTGACGTTCGAGGAGGCGGTGCACGGCACGGAGAAGGAGATCGAGTTCCGCCGCCCGGAGATCTGCTCGCAATGCGCCGGCAGCGGAGCCGAGCCGGGCACGCAACCGCAACGCTGCCCCACGTGCAACGGCATGGGCGAGGTGCGGCGCGAGCGCGGCTTCTTTGTCAACGTCATGACCTGTCCCGAGTGCCAGGGCAGCGGCGAGATCATCGCCACGCCTTGTAGCCAGTGCCGAGGCCGCAAGCAGGTCCAGGCCACGGTACAGCGCACCGTCCGGGTGCCGCCAGGTATCGATAACGACAATCAGATCCGGCTGGCAAACGAGGGCGCGCCGGGCAGCCACGGCGGCCCGGCCGGCCATCTGTACATCGTCATCCATGTCCTCAACCACGACTACTTCGTGCGCCGCGGCAGCGACATCCTGCTCGATCTGGAGATCAACGTGGCCCAGGCAGCCCTTGGCGACGAGATCACGGTGCCCACCATTGACGGGGAGGAGCAGCTCATCATCGCTGCCGGCACTCAGTCGGGCACGGTCTTTCGGCTGCGTGGCAAGGGGGTGCCCCATCTGCGCCGCGACGGTCGCGGCGACATGCACGTCATCGCGCAGGTGGCCACCCCACGCCACCTGACGCCGGAGCAGCGCGAGCTGTTTGAGCAGCTCTCCCGCTCCCTTGGCAAAGAGGTCATCCCCCAGCGCGAGCGCGGCATCCTGAGCCAGCTCAAGGAGGCGTTGGGCGACGTCTTCGGCCTGTGAACTGGGTCGAGGTCTGCGTCGTCACCGATGGCGAGGCCGCCGAGGCGGTCAGCGAAGCGCTGCTGCCCTTCGCTTACCAGCAAAGCGTCGTCTTGGAGCAGCGGGGCGACGCGGCCAGTGTAGATCCCCTGGCCCTGGAACCGACGATTGCCGTCAAGATCTATCTCCCCGACGACGCCGAGGCCGCGGACACACGCCAGCGAATCCGCGAGGCGCTCCACTTTCTCGGCATGCTCTACCCGATCCCCGAGCCATCCTTTCGCGTTCTCGAGGCCCAGGACTGGGAGAACGCCTGGAAAGCGCACTACGCCCCGTTTCGCGTCGGGCACCGCCTCTGGATCCAGCCGAGCTGGCAACCGGCCGGCGAGCTCGCCGCCGACGACATCGCCCTGACGCTGGACCCCGGGATGGCCTTCGGTACCGGCCTCCATCCGACGACCCAGATGTGCCTGCAAGCATTGGAGCGCCACGTACGCCCGGGGGATCGTGTGCTGGACGTTGGCGCCGGATCCGGCATCCTGTCCATTGCCGCGGCCCGGCTGGGGGCGGCCTCCGTGGTGGCAGTCGACACAGACACGGTGGCGGTGGCCACGGCCCGGGAAAACGTCGCCCGCAATGGCGTGGTCGATCGGGTGGAGGTCAGAAGGGGTAGTTTGAGCGACGTCAGCTCCGGCCCCTGGGATGTGGTTGTTGTCAACATCCTGGCCCCGGTGATCGTCGCCATGCTTCAGCGCGAGGCGCTTCTGAACACTCTGGCCAGCGACGGTCGGCTCATCCTCAGTGGCATCATCGATGACCAGGCGCCAGCCGTCGCCGCGGCCATTGTGGAGGCGGGGGGGCGCGTGGTGGAGACGCTGGCGGTGCGCGACTGGGTCAGTACCGTCGCCGAACGCGCCGAGGGTTGAACCGGGGGCACGCCGCGACCAAGCCCGGCGTGCATGCCGGCAGCGCCGGAGGCGGCGCCCATCAGTTGTCGGGGCCGATCAGGAGCGGTTGACGCTGGGGTTGCGGTAGCGATAGGTGATCCGGCCGCGGCTCAAATCGTACGGCGTCATCTCGACCCGCACACGATCCCCCACCAGGATGCGAATGTAGTAGCGACGCATCTTGCCGGACAGGTACGCGAGCACCTGGTGGCCATTGTCCAACTCCACGCGGAACTGCGTGTTGGGCAGGGCCTCGATGATGGTGCCCTCAACAAGAAGCTTCTCTTCCTTCTTTGCCATAGTGAACTCAGTTTCGTCTAGGTCTGACCGCCGGGGGCCAGGCGACTGGGCCAGAGGTAGTCAAGCTATCCGTCGCCGGCCAGATGCCGGCAGACATTCCCTGGCCGGCAGTCCCGGCACGAGGCGACTCAGGTGCGCATGCTCTGGCGACGCCGCACGCGCCGCTGCGACTTCTTCTTCTGGATGCGCCGCAGCTCGCTCTTGGAAACATGCCAGCGCTTGCGCCGAATCACGCTCATGGTGCCCGACTTAGCCACCTTCTTGCGAAAGCGCTTGAGCAGGCTCTCGTCGGATTCGTTGGGCATGAGTTTAACGGTTGTCACGTAGGTTCACCTCCAGGGTGGGTTGTTGGTTGGCCTGGTAGTCAGTTAGTCGGCGTCATCGTCCTCGGCGCCGTCATCGCTGTCGGCGTCGTCATCGTCGTCGTCATCGTCGTCGTCATCATCGTCGACATCGTCATCGTCGTCGTCGTCATCGTCGTCGTCGTCGTCGTCGT
>JBFGLK010000404.1:0-4071 GCA_041576195.1 Promineifilaceae bacterium (SeqCode) | reverse complement strand
CCGGTGACCACGACGAACTCACCACGGCGCAGATCCAGGTCGATGCCCTCGATCCCCTGCCCGCCGTCCGGGTGGCGGTAACTCAGGCCCCGCACGGCCAGGCGCTCCAGCGCATCGGCCGGCCGGCGCTCCGGGGCGGGCGGCAAGGGCGCCTCGTGGAACAGGTTGAGATCGCGGCGGTCGATCAGGTCGGTCGGCGGGGCGCCGTCCATCAGGACCTGCATGCGCGCCAACGAGACGCCGGACTGGCGCCAGGCGACGAGGCGGCCGGCCAGGTCCTGCAGGAAGCGGGCGATGGGCCAGAGGTAGGTCGTGAAGAGGGCGAAATCGCCGATCGTGAAGGTGCCGGCACGCACCGCCCCGGCGCTGGCCAGGAGGATCAGGCCCGTGCCCAGCACCACCATGTTGGACGAGAAGGCCCCGATCAGGGCCGACAACACCCGGTCGCGAATGGCCGTCTCGCCCCGGCGGTCGTTCAGACGCCGGAAGTGGGCGATGACCCGCTCTTCGGCGCCCGCTACCTGGATCGCCTGGGCGGCGCTGAAGATCTCGCCGATCGCCCCGGTGACCGTGCTGGTCGCCTCGCGGCTGGCCTGGCGGTAGGCCGTGATGCGCTCCTCGGCCCGTTTCACCAGGAGGACGATGGCCGCGATGGGGGCTACGGTCGCCAGCGTCACCCCCGGGCTGATCCGGACCATCAGAACGATGGCGACGAGGCTCGTGGCCAGGAGGCCCCACAGGTCGTTGAAGCTCAGGGCGTTGTAGACGATCTCGTTGCCGTCGTCGCGGAAGACACTGACCACGGAGCCGGCCGCCTGGGGCGCGCCCTCGGCGTCCGGGGGCAACGGCAGGGCCGCCGGCCGTGCCATCAGGCGGGCGAACAGGTTTTTGAAGAGCACGGCGCGAAAGCCGTTGATGTAGTGCGGCGTGGCGTAGATGGCCAGGCTGAGGCTGATGACGGAGCCCACGCCGCGCAGCAAGATCAGGACGGCGAGCACCCAGATGGGCCAGGGCGCGGCGATCTGGCCGGCCAGCGTGTCGAAGAAACGCTGGTGAATGAGGCCGGCGACGACGATGAGGCCGTAGAAGGCCGACACCGCGACCAGGTCCAGCAGGTACCAGTCGGGCACGGCCCGGATAAGGCCCGCGTAGAGCCGGAGCAGCGTGAGCCGGGGCGTCGCCTCAGGCATCGAGCAGCTCCCAGTCGGCCAGGCCGGCGCCGGCCCGCAGCAGCTGACCGTACGCCGAGGCTGAATCGGCGGCCAGCCGGGCGCGCTCCCCTTGCTCCAACACGCGCCCCTGCTCCAGCAGCAGGATCTGGTCGGCGTGCTCCACCGTGGCCAGGCGGTGGGCGATGATCACGGCGGTGCGCCCGGCCAGGAGGCGGGTGACGGCGCGCTCCAGCAGCTGCTCGGTGGCCGGGTCAAGCCGGGAGGAGGCCTCGTCCAGGATGACCAGATCGGGATCGCGCAGGAAGACGCGGGCGAAGGCGATCAGCTGCGCCTCGCCGGCGGACAGGCCGCTGCCGCCCGGCTGCAGGGGCGTGTCCAGCCCCTGGGGCAGGCCGGCGAACCAAGAATCGAGCCCCAGTTCGTTTAAAGCGGCGATCAGCCGCTCGTCGGGCACGTCGGGGTCAAACAGGGTGAGGTTGTCCCGCAGGCTGGCCCCGAAGAGCTGGACCTGTTGGGTGACCATGCCGATGCGCCCGCGCAGGGCGCGCAGGGGCACGTCGCGCACGTCCATCCCGCCCAGCCGGACGCGTCCCGCCGTCGCCTCGGTGAGCCGGAAGATGAGGCCGATCAGCGTGCTCTTGCCGCTGCCGGTGCGCCCGAGCAGGCCGAGCACGCTGCCGGCAGGCAGGGTGAAGCGAATGTCGTGCAGCACCGGGGTCGTGTCGTCCTCGTACTGGAAAGTGACGTCGTCGAAGGCGAGCGTCAGGGGGCCTGCCGGCAGGTCGCCCGCCCCGGCGTCGGCCAGCCGGCTGCGCTGCCGCAGCAGCTCGGCGATGCGGCCGATGCTGGCCTGGGACTCCTGCAGGTGGTGGATCTCGTCCACCAGCCGCCAGGAGCGATCGTTGATCAGGTCGACATAACTAAAGACGAGGTAGATCGTGCCCAGGGTCACCGCGCCGTCGGCGAACAGGCTGTCCCCCAGCGCGTAGGCGCCGGCCATGGCCAGGCCGAAGCTGAGGTTCGGCGTGCTCACGATGGCGGCGTTGACGATCTCGGCCGAGCGCCAGGCCAGGAAGAGCGCCCGCAGACGGCGCTGCATCTGGCGCAGGGTGTAGAGCGCGGCGCCGTTAGGCAGCAGATCCTCGCGGCCGCTCACCCGCTCCTCCAGGAAGCTGTAGAAGCTGGCGCTGGCCGCCCGCACCCGCGCCCAGCGCCGCGTCGACAGCGGCCGCAGCCGCTGCACGTAGACGGCCGCCAGGGCCACGACCAGAGTGACGATCAGGCCGAAGCGCCAATCCTCCCACCAGAGCACGGCCAGGATGCCGAGCACCAGCAGCAAGTTGCTGACGAGCTGCAGGAAGAAGTCGGAAAGAAAGACGCCCAGCGCGTTCACGTCGCCGTCGATGCGCTCGATGAGCTCGCCCGGGGTCTTCTGCTTGTGAAAGCTCATGTCGAGCCGGAGGCAGTGCAGGGCCAGATCGGCACGCAGGGCGTTCGTGGCCGACCAGCTCGCCCGCTCGCCCACCCAGGCCGTGAGCACGATGACCCCCTGTTGGACAATGGCGATGGCCAGGTAGAGGCCGGCGGCGCCGAGCAGCGTGGCCACGGGCCGGCCGGCCTCGGCCTGGTCGATAAAGCGCCGAATGATGAGGGGGTTGATGAGGTAAATGGCGATGCCGGCAATCACCAGCCCGGCCAGCGCGACGACGCGCGACCGCTGCCGGCGCAGGTAGGGCCCGAGGATGCCCCAAAGGGCCATCAGGCTGTTGTCCTGATCGTTGACGGTCACGGCGCGGCCCTCACGTCAGGCGCTCCGGCGGCCAGACCACGACGTCCAGCCGGCGGGCGAAGTGCAACAGTGGGGCCGGCCCCGCTGCGGTCAGGGAGAAGGCGTCCACCAGTGTATTGACCTCGATCGCGGCTTCCGCCCGCTGCAAGGGCCACGGGGCGTGGTGCACCTCGGTCCGCAGCAAGGCGCCGTCCGGGCGTTGGGCGTAGAGGCAGTAGCGCTCGGTCAGCCAGTGCTCGAGCGTTCCGGGGGCCGCCTCGTAGACGGTGGAGACCGGGCGATAGCTGGCGGCGAAGCGCGCCGGGCTGTCGCGGCGCGCCGAGCGATAGGCGAAGCCCTCCCGATCCGGCGTGATAGCCATCGACGCCTGGAAATAGGGCAGGTGAAAGAAGCGCCGGGCGGCCCAGACAGCCAGGGCGTTGGCCGCGTCCAGGCTCAGGAACCAGACGCCGGGCTTGCCCTCATGGGTGACGTAGAGGCGCACGTTGAGCTCGGGGAAGGCCGAGACCCACGGCAGATCGGGCAGCGGGCGGCGCATGACGCCGCTCATGTGAAAGGGCACGATGCCCAGCCAGGTGACACCGTCGAAGACGTCGACCGCCAGCGCTGCCGGCACCAGCGAGCGAACCGTCTCGACCGGGGCCGGCCAGTGGGCGAAGAGCAGATCGCACCACGACTGGCGCCAGGTCCAGGCGCGGGCCGGAACGGGCCAGGGGCGATGGTCCTGACGGGCGAGCGCCGGGTGGCTCACACGGCCCTGCCCGTCCACGGGCCGACGCCGGTGAAGCGCGTGACGCGGATGCGGTTGACGAAGCCAGGCGGCGGGTCGTCCATCGTCGGGAACTTCACGCCCGGCCCGATGTAGACATGCGCCAGGCGCTGCAGGAGGGCCGCGGCGCCGCCTTCTTCAAGCGTCGCTTCGCCATAGATCACCAGGTACTCGGTCAGGCCCATGGCGCTCTGCGTCGGGCTCTCGAACGTCACGGCCACCCGCCCGTCACGCCGGATGTTGCGCACCTTGCGCGTCTCGAAGAGATGGGCGGTCACCAGGTCGTCGCCGTCAAGACCGGCCCAGACGAGGGTGACCTGCGGGCTTCCGTCCGGGTTGAT
>JBFGLK010000403.1:0-4085 GCA_041576195.1 Promineifilaceae bacterium (SeqCode) | reverse complement strand
TTGTCGCCGGCGACGGTCAGCGCGGCGCTTGCCGTGACCGCCGTCGCCGGGGCGTGGCTGCTCCAGCCAACGCCGGCCCCCACAGCGAGCCCGGCGACCCTTCGCGTACTCACTTACAACATCCAGCAGGGTTATGACGAGGCGGGCCGGCGAAATCTGACCGGTCAGCTTGGCGTAATGCGGGCCCTGGGCCCCGACCTGATCGGCCTGCAGGAGAGCGATACGAACCGCATCGCCGGCGGCAACGCGGATGTCGTCCGCTGGCTCGCCCGCGCGGTCGACATGCACGCTTACTATGGCCCGAGCCCAGTGGTGGGAACCTTTGGCATCGCCCTGCTTTCCCGTTTCCCACTGCTTGAGCCGCGCACCTTTTACATGTTCAGCGAGGGAGAGCAGACGGCGACGATCCAGGCGGGGATCGTCGTCGAAGGGCGACGCTACGAGGTGTTCGTCACCCACCTGGGCAACGGCGGGCCACTGGTCCAACAACGGGCCATTCTCAAGGAAGTGGAGGGCCACGAGAACGTTATCCTCATGGGGGACTTCAACTTCCGCCCGGGCACCGCGCCATTCGCGGCGACCGAGGCTGTGCTTGACTCCGCCTGGCAGCGCCTCTGGACGGGCGGCGTGGATGATGCCGGCATCGGTGACGCCGACAAGATCGACCACGTCTTCGTCTCTCCGGATCTGGCCGTGACCGACGCCCGCTATCTGTTGAGCCCGGCATCGGATCACCCGGCATTCTTCGTCACCGTCGCGCATCCGCCGTAGCCGTGTCGCGCCACGGTGGGCGTCCAGGCAGGCAATCGGTGCCAACCCGGCATTGACGCGCACGCCGGCCTGGGGCACACTCCCCCGCGGGGGGCCGGCCCGATCCGCGCCCGCCGACCCGCCGATATATGAGCGTCTCCCGCTGGCTACACTTGATCTTGCTCCTCACTCTGGCCCTCGGGCTGGTCTATGCCTTCGTCACGCCGCCGTTCGAGGCCTCCGACGAGCTATGGCACTACCCCATGGTACGGCATCTGGCAGACGGCGGGTCGTTGCCAGTGCAGGACCCGGCGAACGTGGGCCCGTGGAAGCAGGAGGCGAGCCAGCCGCCGCTCTACTACTACCTGGGTGCCGCACTCACGTTTTGGATCGACACGAGTGACGTGGCCACGGCGCGCTGGCTGAACCCTCACGTGGACAACGGCGTGATCACGCCTGACGGCAACATCAACCTGGCCATCCACGACCCTGACGCGAGCCGGTGGCGCGGCACATTGCTCGCGGTGACCCTCCTGCGCGTGGCCGGCGTCTTGCTTGGCCTGGGGACCGTCTGGTTGACCTTCGAGCTGGGCCGGCTCGTCTGGCCGGAGCGAGCCGAGCTGGCGCTGGGCGCGGCGGCCCTGAACGCCTTCACGCCCATGTTTCTCTTCATCAGCGGCGCCGTCAACAACGACAACCTGGCCGTGCCGCTGACGTCGCTGGCCGTGGTGATAATGGCGCGCGTTGTGGCCAAAGGGGGTCACGTGGGGCGCCGGACCTGGATTGGACTGGGCGTGGTGGTTGGGCTGGCGGCGCTCACCAAGGAGGGTACGCTGGCGCTGATCCCTCTGGCGCTGGGCACGGCCTATGTCAGCGCCTGGCAGGCGGCCGCACGGCCGGGCGGCTGGCGAAGCCAGCTCGGCGTCGCCGGACGCGCCGCGGTTCGCTTCCTGGCAGTGATGGTCCCGGTCATCGCCATCGCCGGCTGGTGGTATGTGCGCAACGTGCGTCTCTATGGGGACTGGCTAGGCTGGAGCGCCTTTCTGGCGGTGCTCGGTCAGCGGGCCCATCCGGCCTCGCCGGCCCAATTATGGGACGAGCGCTGGGGCTTCCTGGCCTCCTACTGGGGCCTCTTCGGTGGAGTCAACGTGCCGCTGCCCGATTGGATCTATCAGGTGCTGAACGGGTTGCTCGTGTTGGCGGTGCCTGGCTTTCTACTGGCACTCTGGCGCCGGGCGGGCGGCGACGCGGCCGCATCGCGATTGGCGCCCGCCGATCGTGGGTTGCCGGCAAGAGTCCTTGGACAGGTCGAGCGCCACTTCCCGCTTGTCCTCTGCCTGCTGCTCAGCCTGGCCGTCGTCTTCGGCGTCATCCAGTGGGCGACGGTGACCTGGTCGTCGCAGGGTCGGCTCGTTTTCACGGCGATCTCGGCCCTGAATATCCTGCTGGCCAGCGGGCTGGCGGGCTGGCTGCCCGCACGCCCCGCTGCCGTCGTGCTCGGCGCCGTGGCCAGCTTCCTGCTCCTCGTTTCGCTTCTGGCGCCATCTGCTGTCATTCGCCCGGCCTATACGGCAGACCGTGCCGCTACCGCCCGCCTATCCACCCCGGCGAGCCTCGTTTTCGGCGATGGACTGCGCCTGGCGGCCTACGAGACCGATCGGGAGGCGCTGCAACCGGGCGAGCGCCTCACGGTGCGGCTGGCCTGGGAGGTGATCGCTCCGCTGGATCGCGACTGGAGCGTCTTCGTACATCTGCAGGATCCGTTGCTCGGAGTGCCCATCGCCCAGCGCGACATGTATCCAGGCCAAGGGCTTCTGGCGACAAGGTTGTTGCGACCGGGTGACCGCCTGGTGGACCGGTACGTCCTGGCCGTGCCGCCCAGCGCGATTGCGCCCGCCGACCTGGGTCTGCGGGTCGGGCTATATGACGTCACTACCGGCGAGCGCCTGCGGCTGGCAAGCGGCGCAGACGCCGCCGAGTTAGGCGTTGTCCGCCTGGCGCCGCGACCAGGCGAGGTACCCAACCCGCTGTCGGTCAACTTTGAGGATCGCCTGCGGCTGATCGGCTTCGACCTGGACGCCCGCGTCGTGGCGCCGGGAGAGGAGCTGACGCTGGTTCTCACCTTGGAGGCGACCCGATTGCTTGACCGTGACTACACCTTCTTCGCCCAGGTCCTGGGGGTCGAGCAGCGGCGCTGGGCGGCGGCGGACGTGCCTGCCGGCACGAGGGGTTGGCCGGTCGGGGAGCGGCAGCACGTCGAGCTGTCGCTGGCGGTGGATGCCGGCACGCCGCCAGACGTCTATCCGCTCATCATCGGCGTCTACAGCCGCACGCCGGACGGCGGATTCGATCGCCTACAGACGGTCACCCCCGAGGGCCGGCTGACGGAAGACTTCGTCACATTGACCCTGGTGCGGGTGGGGCGATAATGGGGCCTGTCATGCGCCAGGCGAATAGAACCCCTCGCGACCTGATCGGCACCGCCCGATCGCCCCTGGCCCTGGGTTTGCTGGCCGGTCTGGCAGCCATCGCCGGCGGGCTTGTACTCGCGTTCGGCGGGCCGCTGGCGGCCGCCGGCCTGCTGGTCGGTGGGCTGGGAGCGGCGCTCGTCCTGCGCGACATGGAAGTAGGCATGTGGGGCGTCATCCTGGTCATCTGCCTGCTGCCTTTTGGCACCATTCCAGTCGACGTCGGCCTCACCCCGACCCTGCTTGATGCCGCGTTAGGCGCCGTCGTCGGCGTCTGGCTGCTCCGATTGGTCACCGGGCGTCAGCGGACGGTGATCACGTCGCCCATCACCGTGCCACTGATCGTTTTCGTCATCGTTGCCCTGTTCTCGTTCATCTTTGGGCTGGCCAACGGTCCGTTGACGCAGCAGCTCCTGCGCCGTTTCGCCGAACTTCTGCTCAGCATGGGCTTCACGCTGGTGGTCATCGACTTCTGCGACAGCTGGGAGCGGGTGCGACGCCTGGTCCGGATCGTCCTCTTGGCAGGTGGCGGGGCGGCGCTGCTCGGAATAGGGCTCTGGCTGTTGCCAGACGGTACCGCGAATGACATCCTCGCGGCGTTGCAGCGACTGGGCTACCCGGGCGGGTGGGTGATCCGCTACATCGAGGACAACCCGGAGCTGGCGGAGCGCGCCATCGGGACGTCAATCGATCCCAACGCGCTCGGCGGCCTCTTGCTGATGTTGGGCGCCGTGGCGGGGCCGCAGCTCGTGTCGCGCCGGCCGTTGCTGCCGCGCTGGCTGGCTGCCGGCAGCTTCGGCCTGATCTTCGTCTGCCTGGTGCTGACCTTTTCCCGCGGCGCGATGTTCGGTCTCGGCGTGGCGCTGG
>JBFGLK010000402.1:0-4089 GCA_041576195.1 Promineifilaceae bacterium (SeqCode) | reverse complement strand
GAAAAGAAAACAGGCCAGCTTTCGCTGGCCTGTATCTGTGCTTGAGAGTCAAGGACGCCGAACCAAGACTCTCGTTCAAAGGAGGAGAAGAAGAGATTTAATCAAGCGTCATTGTAGATCATCGACCTGACGCCCGCTGTACGTGGGAAGTACGCGCCACCTACGGGAAACCTACGCTTGTGAAATCCCTCACAACAGGGGGTGGCCATCATAGGACTCGGGTCACGGCCAGCGTGCGCCGCGCCGGCGGGCCAACAGCCAGGGCAGGGCGAAGGTGAAGGGCACGCCGATCAGGTGGGACCAGAAGTGGTCGCGGTTGAGGGCGAAACGCCAGATGTGACCGTAGATCAGGACCGAGAGCTGGGCGGTGGCCAGAAACCAGAAGCCAGCCCGCGCTCGCCTGCCGGCTGGCGACTCGAGGAGCCACCAAGCGAAAGGCCAGGCCGCGTACCAGAGGCGGAAAGCCAAGGCGGTCCACAGGTATAGAAAGAAGGCGTCGGCGATGCCGGCCACGGCCGGCCGGCCGCGCCAGGCTCGCCAGCCCAATAGCAGCCCGGCGATCACGAAGGCGGCCAGGCCGGCGGCCCGCACGCTCCCCAACGCGTCGGGCACACCCAGGCGCCCCAGGGCCAACACCGCCAGAGTCGCCGGAGAGAAGCCGGCCACCTCGCCCGACTCGAAGAGCAGGCGCCGGCCCAAATCCAGGGGTGATCCATAGGGCAAAAAGGCGAGCCAGGCCAGCGCCAGGCCCCCGCCAAACGCGATCAGCAGAAAGCGCCGTCGCCCGCGAGGCGCCGGCAGGGCGCGCCAGCCGGCCAGCCCGAGGAACGGCAGCGCCAGTAGCCCGATCGGCTTGATCAGGCCGCCGATCAGGGCCACCAGGATGCCGGCACCCGGCCAGCCGCGCCGCATCAGCCACCAACCGCCGACGAGAAAAGCGATCATCAGGGCGTCGTTATGGCCATCCACCACAAACAGCAGGAGCAGGGCCGGGTTCCACGACCACGCCACCAGGAGGGCGGCCGGCGAAGCCGCACCGCCGGCCCGGCCCCTGGCGGCTGCCCAGATCAGGCCGCCCACGGCGAGTAAGGCAGCGGCCTGGACGGCCTTGAAGGCGATCAACGACGGGAGGAACCGCCCGCCGGCCAGACCCGTGACCAACATGGCCAGCCCCTCCCAGAGCGGGCCATACGGCGAAGTGGCGTCCACCCACTCGCCGGCCATCGGCACGAACGGGTCCTCGGGGAAGGCGCTGGGCGGCGCGGCAAACGGGTCCGCCCCGTAGAGGCTGGCCAGGCGGCCGACGATCACGTAGCGATGCAGGTCCGCGGCGTTGACCGGGTAAGCACCCAGGAGGGGCAAGCAGAGCAGCGCCGCCCCGGCTAGCAGCGGCCACGGCGAGGGCGCCGCCAGACGATCGGCCGACCGGATCGCCCAGGCATGCAGCACGAACAGCGCCACGAGCAAAGCCCCGTAACCAAGCCCCTGAAGCGGGCCGGGGGTAAACGTCAGGATGTCGGGCAGGGGGATCGTCAGGTAATGGGGGCGCAGCGGGAACCAGAGCCGCAGCGCGAGATAGCCGGCCAGACTGAGGAGGTATGCCAGCCAGAGCGGCGGCAGGGCAAGACGGCGCCCGGTCGCCAGAAGACTGGCGCTCACCGGGAATGGGTGGGTTCGCGCCTGTTGTTGGCGTTTAAGGGCACGACGAGGGTCACCGCGGTGCCGCGACCCGGCCGCGAGTCCAGCTTGACCGAACCTTCCACGCGCTCGGCCCGCTCCTGGATGTTGAGCATGCCCAGGCTTCCGCGGTCGCTGTAGTTCTCCATGATCTTATCCACGTCAAAGCCCTGGCCGTCATCCTGGACGCGGGCGACAAACAGCCCGTCCTCCTTCCAAAAGCGCACCTCAATCATGTTGGCCCGGGCATGTTTTCTGGCATTGCCCAGCGCTTCTTCGACGATGGAGAAGACGACTCCCTGCGCATTCGGCGCCAAGAGGCCGCCATGCTCTCCGCCGACAAGACGCACGCGGACATCGGTCTGGTCCTGCAGACGCTTGATAAGTGCCTCCACGGCGGCCGCCAAGCCTTCGGTCTCCAGCACCAGTGGGCGAAGCGTGAAGAGCATGCCTCGCACCTCTTGCGCCGTGTCCCGCGCCAGCTTCTCCACCTTGGCCAGCTCCTCCAGCGCCAGTTTGGGATTGGAGCGTAGCAGAGACTGGATGAAGCTCGTCTGCATGGCGATGGCCGAAATACTCTGCGTCGGGCCATCGTGCAGGGCGCGGGCCAGCTCCTTGCGGGCCTCTTCGTCGGCGTCGATGAGCCGCTGTTTTTCGGCGAGCAGGTCCTGGTGAAGCTGGGCGTTTTGCAGCGCGATCACCGTCTGGTCGCTCAGCACGCGAAGGAACTCGAGACTGCTCTCGTCCAGAGTGACGGGTGTCTGGCTACCCAGGATCATGACGCCGTAGATATGAAAGGCGGCGCGCAGGGGCAGGCAGACGACGGTGCGGCAATCCTGAAACGCGGCGAAACGCCCCAGCTCGGGATCGCTGGCCGGCGCGTCGGTTTGGACCGGCTCCGCGAGCCGAATGGCCTCGGCGACGAGCCCGGCCTCCTGCAGCGTGCGCTCGGCATCGCGGCTGGCCAGGCGGAGCGTGGCGACGGGCACAAGCGTGTCCCCGTCATAGAGGAAGACGGCGCCGACGAAGGCATGTGCCGGCACCGACTGCTCCCCAAAGCCGCTGGCCGACGCCTCGAGCGCCATCTCCATCACCCGGGCGTAGCTCAACGTGGCGCTCATGGTCGTGGCCATCTGCTGCAACGCCTCGGTCCGCTGCCGCAGTCGCGCCAGATCGCCGACCTCCTGCCGCAGCGTGGTGGTCACGGTTTGCACCACCTCGCGCCCGCGCCTATTGACGCTCCACATGGCCAGCAGGCCGAGGACGGTCACCGGTAGCGTGCCCAGGATGAGGCCCTCCAACCAGCTCGGCATCACCTCGTCCGGCAAGGCGAAGACCACAGCCAGATAGAGGAATACCTGCAGGACCATCGCGCCCACGGCAAGCGTGGCGAGCGACCGCCGCAGGCGAGTCACAGTGGACTCGAGCATCCTGGCTACGGTTTTCGGAGTGGCCATAGCGTGTCGTCGACGGGTCAGTCCTCGGACGTTTCCTGGCGCCGGTCGCGCGAGCACACAGCGTCGCCAGGATCTGTTGTGCCTTACAGGGTCATTATAGCGAACTGACCGGGCCGGGCGATAGGACAACCATCCCGGTCATCGGCCGGGCGACCGCCCTCCGCTGGTGACCGGCAGGCGTGTGGCCGTCCCACCCGCCGGCCACGCGGCGGCGCGGCGCCGCGTCTGCCAATAGGCGACGCCCCCAGAGGGCGGCATTGAGGGGCTACCAGGAGGTTGGGGCGCGCTCGGCCAGCGCCACGGCGATGGTCGCAGCGACGCCGGCATTGTTCTCGAGCAGGGCCACGTTGGCCCGAAGGCTGGCCCCTTCGGTCAGCTCGACCACGCGAGCCAGGAGCCAGGGAGTGGCTTCTGGGCCGTGGATGCCCTGGGCGTCCGCCTCGGCCGTGGCCCGGGCGATGGCCGCATCGGCGACGTCGGCGGGCAGCTCGTCGGCTGCGGGCACCGGGACGGTTACCAGCAGGCCCGTCTGCAGCGCCAGCCCGCGCCGGGCCCGAACGATCGCCGCGGCCTCCGCCGGCCCATCCACGCGCAGGTCGACCGGCAGGCCGCTGGACCGGCTGTAGAAGGCGGGCATCGCGTCCGTGCCGTAGCCGATCACGGGCACGCCCTGCGTCTCCAGGACCTCGCGGGTTGCCGGTAGGTCCAGGATGGCCTTGGCCCCGCTGCAGACGACGGTGACCGGCGTCCGCCCGAGCTCAAGCAGATCCGCGCTGACGTCGAAGGGATGGCCGCGATGCACGCCGCCGATGCCGCCGGTGGCGAATAGCTCGATGCCGGCGAACGACGCCAGGATCATGGTGCCGGCCACGGTAGTGGCGCCATCTTCCCCCCGGGCGACGGCCAGCGCCAGGTCGCGCCGACTGCACTTGCGCACCGCGCCGGCCGGCCGCTG
>JBFGLK010000401.1:0-4096 GCA_041576195.1 Promineifilaceae bacterium (SeqCode) | reverse complement strand
CCGCGCTGCTGGATGCACAAGCAGGGCAACTTCATCACCGCCTTCTTCCCCGAAGGCTCGGCCCTGGGCGAGAACTACGGCGTCTTCTACCTGCCGGGCATCGACCCGGCCTACGGCAGCCCGTTCCTGGTGGCCGGCGACATCATGGTCCAGTTCAACGACCGTGACGAAGTTCGCGCCCTCATGGAGTACTTCACCGTGCCTGAGTCTGCCGGCGGCTGGCTGTCCGATGGTGGCGCCCTGATCGCCCACCAGACCGCGACCCCCGACATGTACGGGCAGGAGTTGGAGCGCACGCTGGCGGAGCTGGTGGCCAACGCCACGAGCTTCCGCTTCGACGGCTCGGACCTGATGCCTGGCGAGGTCGGCGCCGGCACCTTCTGGACCGGCATGGTCGACTACGTCAGCGGCACCGCCGATCTGGACACCGTTCTGCAAGAGATCGATGACTCCTGGCCGCGTTAGCGGTTAGCATCGACTGAGATGGGTTGCCGGCAGTCCGCGAGGCTGCCGGCGACCCCACCCCGCCTGGCCGGCCCAGGCACGACCTTAAGAAAGAAAGCCAGCCAAGGAGGAGATTATGGCTCAGATAGGCTCGACCGGTAAGCGTGAGTCCGAGGGAGGCGGCGGTGTTCTGGCCTTCATAGGGCGCGTCCTCATCTCGCTGGTCATTCCGTTCATCGCCTTCCTGGTCATCTACTACGGCTTCCTCTTTCTGCGCGACAGCAACGCGCCGAAGTGGATCATCACCGTCGTGGCCATTGTCTGGGGTGTTGGCGGCATCGGGCTGCTTTACACAGTCTTCAATGACTTCGTCGAGCGCCTGCCCGAACGCTGGACTACCCTACTGCAGCCGTTTGTTTTCGTGGGACCGGCCATGGCCATCCTCATCTGGTACCTGGCACTGCCCACACTTCGGACCGGCTGGCTCAGCCTCTTTGGCCGGGACGGCGAGGTCTTCGTTGGCCTGGCCAATTACGCCCAGCTCTTCAGTTCGCGCCTGCTGACGGACGCCATCCGCAACAACGTCCTCTGGATCGTCTTCGGCAGCACCTTCTCGGTCATCTTCGGCCTGCTCGTGGCCGTCCTGGCCGACCGCAGCCGGTTTGAGCGCGTGGCCAAGTCGTTCATCTTCCTGCCGATGGCCATCTCCTTCGTCGGCGCCGGCGTCATCTGGAACTTCATCTACGCCGTGCGCCCCGCGGGCGAGCCCCAGATAGGCGTTCTTAACGCCATGATCACCGCGCTCGGCGCCCAGCCACAGGCCTGGACCGCCTGGACGCAAATTGCCCCCTGGAACAACCTGTTCCTGATCGTCATCGTCGTCTGGCTGCAAACGGGCTTCGCCATGGTGCTGTTTTCGGCAGCTCTCAAGGGCATTCCCAGCGAGCTGCTCGAGGCCGGCCGCGTCGATGGGGCCAACGAGTTCCAGATCTTCTTTGGCATCATGGTCCCCTACATCCGCGGCACCATCGTCACCGTCTGGACGACCATCGTCATCTTCACGCTGAAGATCTTCGACGTCGTCTGGGTGATGACCGGCGGGCAGTTCGGCACGGAGGTGATCGCCACCCAGTTCTACCGGCAGTCATTCGTGGCCAACAACGACGGCATTGGCTCAGCCATCGCCATCATCCTGCTGGTCGCCGTCATCCCGGTCATGATCTACAACCTGCGGCAGTTCAGGGAACAGGAGGCGTTTTAATATGGGAAGCGCAAGCAGACAGCGACTACTCGGCGGCCTGTTCGTTTCAGGCAGCCTGATCCTGCTCATCCTCATCTGGACGGTACCCACGCTTGGCTTGCTCGTCTCCTCGTTCCGCAGCCGTGAGGCCATTCAGAGCTCCGGCTGGTGGAACGTGCTGCCGCACCGCGCCTGGGAGACAACCGAGACGCTCCAGCCTGGCGACCTTGGCCTGGACGCCAGCGGGCCGATGGCCATCCCGGGCACGGGCGTCACGGCCACCTTCGAGGAGCTACGTGCGGGTGTCACCACGCCAGACGGGCAGCGCCTGATCTGGATCGGCAACCGCCGCCTGGGCACGATTCAGGTCCAGGAGCAAAACTGGACGGTGGACTGGAACTTCAGTCTGGACAACTACCAGCAGGTGCTCACTGGCCAGGAGTTCGAATTCCAACGCAGCGACGGCACGATCGAGACGGTGCGTGGCGACAACATGACGGGCGCTTTCTTGAACAGCCTGGCGGTGGCGGTGCCGGCAACGGTCATTCCGATCCTGGTGGCCGCCTTCGCCGCCTACGCCTTCGCCTGGATGCGCTTCCCCGGCCGGCGCTTCCTCTTCATCATGGTGGTAGGCCTGCTCGTCGTGCCGCTCCAGATCGCCCTGGTGCCCATCCTGCGCGACTACAAGAACCTGGAGCTGAACGGCACCTACCTGGCCGTCTGGCTGGCCCACACGGGCTTCGGCCTGGCCCTGGCCACCTACCTGCTCTACAACTACATCAGCGGCCTGCCACGGGAGACGTTGGAGTCGGCGTTCATCGACGGCGCCTCCCACTTCACGGTGTTCACGCGCTTGATCCTACCCCTATCGGTGCCGGCATTGGCCTCCTTCGCTATCTTCCAGTTCCTCTGGGTGTGGAACGACTATTTGGTGGCCCTCATCTTCCTCGGCGGAAACCCCGAGTTCAAGGTCATCACGATGCAGCTGGCGGACATCGTCGGCTCCCGCGGCAACGACTGGCACCTGCTCACCGCCGGCGCCTTCATCACCATGATCCTGCCGCTCGTCGTCTTCTTCTCATTGCAGCGCTACTTCGTGCGCGGCCTGCTGGCGGGCTCTGTCAAAGGCTAGAGCCTCTCGGCCCGCGCTGCTGCACCTGGCCAACTCAACACCGCGCCGTGCGTGCCCGACCTAAGGGGCGCGCACGGCCGGTCCTGCCTCCCGGCACGTCACGCGTGCCGGTGAGCGCCTCGTGCATCGGGCGGGCAGCCAACTCAAGGACGGCTCACGTATGACCGATCACGCCGGCTGGTATCAGGACGCCATCTTCTACGAGCTCTATCTGCGCGCCTTTCAGGACGGGGACGGAGACGGCCACGGCGACTTTCGCGGCGCCATCAAACGCCTCGACCACGTGCAGGCGCTCGGCGCCAACTGCATCTGGCTGCTGCCCATGTTCCCGTCGCCGCTCAAGGACGACGGCTACGACGTCGCCGGCTACCACGACATTCACCCCGACTACGGCGACCTGGCGGATTTCCGCGCCTTCCTGGACGCCGCCCACGAGCGTGGCCTGCGGGTAGTGATCGACCTCGTCATGAACCACACCTCGGACCAGCACCCCTGGTTCCAGGCCGCCCGCCAGGACCCGGAGTCACCCTACCACGACTACTACGTCTGGAGTGAGACCGGCGAGGAGTATGCGGACGCCCGCATCATCTTCCTCGACTACGAGTCGTCCAATTGGACCTTCGACCCGGTTGCCGGCAAGTACTTCTGGCACCGCTTCTACAGCTCGCAGCCCGACCTGAACTACGACAACCCGGCCGTCCACGAGGAGATGCTCGACATCATCCGCTACTGGCTGGGCATGGGCGTGGACGGCTTTCGCGCCGACGCCGTCCCCTACCTCTACGAGCGGGAGGGTACCAACTGCGAGAACCTGCCGGAGACGCACGTCTTCCTCAAGAAGGTGCGCCGCCTCATCGACGACGAATTCCCGGATTGCGTCCTCATCGCCGAGGCAAACCAGTGGCCGGAAGATCTGCTGCCCTACTTCGGGGACGGCGACGAGTTCCAGATGTGCTTCCACTTCCCCATCATGCCCCGGCTCTATATGGCCCTGAAGCGCGGCGACAAGCGCCCCATCCTGGACATCATGGCCCGCACGCCGGCCATTCCCCCCGGCAGCCAGTGGCTGACCTTCCTGCGTAACCACGACGAGCTCACCCTGGAGATGGTCACCCCGGAAGAGAGGCAATGGATGTGGGAGCAATACGCGCCCGAGCCGCGGATGCGCCTCAACCTGGGCATTCGCCGGCGCCTGGCGCCCCTCCTGGACAACGACCGCCGCCGTTGGCTCCTGCTGCACGCGCTCTGGCTCGGCCTGCCGGGCACGCCGATCGTCTACT
>JBFGLK010000400.1:0-4101 GCA_041576195.1 Promineifilaceae bacterium (SeqCode) | reverse complement strand
GGAAGACGGCCACATCCGTCCCCGGATTCTGCTGTAGCCAGAGTGTGGCGAAGTCGGTCATGCCAATGCGCCGCGGGTCAACCACGATCAGGCGCGCGCCATTCTGGCGCACGGCCCGCTTGAGGAAGTTGGAGATGACCGGGTGGGTCTCGGTCGTATTCGAACCGGTGACAATAAAGGCCTCCAGGTTTTCCATTTCGGCAATGGAATTAGACATGGCGCTGGAGCCAATCGATAGCTGCAGGCCGGTCACCGAACCCGCGTGGCAAAGGCGAGCGCAATGGTCCACGTTGTTGGTGCCCACCAGAGCGCGCATGAACTTCTGGAAGACGTAGGTGTCCTCGTTGGTCGCCTTGGCGCTGGCATAGCTGGCCACGGCGTCACCCCCGTGTTGGCGCACGATCCGCGTCAACTCGTCTGCCACGAGGTCGAGCGCCTCGTCCCAGGAGGCCTCGCGCCAGACGGGCGGGGCGCTCCGGCCCTCCTCGCGATTGGCCCGGATCAGCGGCGTCCGCACCCGGCCCGGGTGGCGGACATAGTCGGTGCCGAAGCGGCCCTTGACACACAGCATGCCATAATTGGGTGCGGCATCGAACGGCGCCTCCACCGCGTAAATGAAGTCGTCTTTGATATTGAGGTTCATCTGGCAGCCGACGCCACAGTAGGGGCAGGTCGTGCGCACAACGCGATCGGGAGTAATCATCGCGACCTCCGGGTTTGAGCGATTCTTTGGGAGTATGGGCGGATGTTATGCCGGCAGCATGCGGCCATTGTACGGCGTTCGAAGGCCGCCTTCAAGCGGAGTGGTGGCGCGATCGGCCGCGCTGCGGGCGGACCGCGCCACCATCGGTCGACGCGATCAGCCCCCTTCGTACTTGAAGGAGACGTTCAGCTTGACCCGATAGGCGATGACCTTGCCATCCTCCAGCTGCATGTCCATCTCCTTGACCTCGGCGATGCGCAGGTCTCGGAGCGACTTGCTGGCCAGGTTGACGGCGCTCATGGCGGCCGCCTCCCACGAGTCTGGGCTGGTGCCCACCAGTTCAATGATCTTGTACACGGCCATAGAAATCCTCCTCGGTCCACGAAAAACAAGACACTCAATTCAACGGCCAGGCGCGGTCGACAAACGTCGCCTCGCCGTCAATCTCCCTCCGGCTCGGGTTCAGGCCGCCCCTTCCGTCGCCCGCGCCTGGTCTGCTGGAACACCTCATCCGGACTGAGCCCCTGCTCGAGCAGGGCCTGCCGCTTGGGCTTGAGCGCCCCGGTCGGGCAGACGCCCACGCACTGGCCACAGAAGACGCAGGTCGTGTCGGTCATGCCATAGCCCAGGAAGGTGCCGATCTGGGTGTGGAAGCCGCGCCCGTCAAAGCTGAGAGCAAATGCGTATTGGGCGTCGTCCGCACAGACCTGGACACAGCGCCAGCAGTTGACGCACTGGTTGTAGTCGCGCAGGAAGAACGGATTGTCGTCGTAGACCGGCGCCTCACGCCGGGCCCCATTGGGGAAGCGGTCCCCGGCGGCACCAACTTGCGCCATGAGCGCCTGGATCTCTGGCGCCTCCTCCAGGTTAACGGTTGACGCCAGCAGCTCCAGGATCGTCTTGCGCGCGCGGCGGACGGGCTCGGAGTCCGTGCGCACCACCATGCCGTCGGCGCACTCGGTGACACAGGCCGCCGCCTGCACGCGCCAGCCGGCGTCGACCGAGCAGACGCGGCACAGACCGTTCGCCGTCAGGTGCGGGTGGTAACAAATGACCGGGATGTCGATGCCCAGTAGCGCGGCGGCGTCCACCAGCGTCGTGCCGGCAGGCACCGTGATCTCCTGGCCATCGATGGTGAGCGTGACGGTTTGGGTCATGGGGACTCCGCTAACACAATCCTCTCCTCATGCGTGTACACCCGCATGCGATCCTGGCGCAGGTAGGCCACGATCGTGATGTTCCAGCTCTCGGCCAGCGCCAGGGAGAGGCTGGTGGGCGAGGTGCGCGAGCAGATGATCGGCACCTCCAGCCGCCGGGCCTTGTTGAGCATCTCGCTGCTGATGCGGCCGCTGCTGAGCAAGATATGGTCGCGCGTGGGGATGCCGGCACGCAAGGCCGCTCCGGCCAGCTTGTCGATGCAGTTGTGCCGGCCGACGTCCTCTACCTGGAGCAAGATGGCGTCGCCCGCCGCCAACGCCGCGGTGTGAATGCCGCGCGACGCCTGATAAAGGGCCGCGCCCAGGTGCGTCTGGCGCATCAGCCCCGCCAGCTGTGCCGGGGTTGCCCGCAAGCCGCTCTCCAGCGGTGCGTGTTCCTGGGACAGGTCGTCGAACGTTATCCCGCCGCCGCAGCCCGCGGTGATGATCACCCGCCGTGGCGGCTCCACGTCGCGCTCGTGCAGCCACACATCCACGCAGGTGTCATTCTTGGAGATGTGCAGATGACGCACGTCGGCCAGCCCCTGGATGAGGCCCTCATTGTAAAGAAAGCCCAGCGCCAGCTCCTCGAGCTGGTTTGGCGTGCACATAAAGGTGGCCAGCTCGGTTCCATTCAGGGAGATGCACGCGAGCGCTTCCTCGACCACGGCACCGTCTATCGGCTGTGGCGTGACGCCATTCAGGCTGACGTAGGTCGCGGGGCGCACCCCGCGGACGGGCGCGGGGCCGTCAGTCACGGGCGGGCTCCACGAGCGCGGGCCAGCGCTCGATGGCGCTCAGCACCGCCGCGGCCGCCGTTTGGCCCAGGCCGCACAGCGAGGTCTGGGTCATGGCGAAGCCGATCTCCTCCAGCAGACGCCGGTCCGCCGGAGTGGGACCACCGTTCTGGGCAATGGCGGCCAGGATCTCCATCTGGCGCTGCGTTCCGAGCTGGCAGGGAAAGCACTTGCCACAGCTCTCGTGGGCGAAGAAGCGGCTCAGCTCAAACAGGGTCTGGCGCAGGTCGGCGGTCTCGTCGAAGACCATGATCACGCCCGAGCCGATCGGGATGCCGGCAGCGCGGGCGTCCTCGTACGTCAGGGGCACGTCCAGGCGCTCCGGTCCCACGAAGACACCGGCGGCGCCGCCCATGAGGACGGCCTGAATCGCCCGCCCACCGGGCACGCCGCCGGCCAGATCGATGATCTCCCGGATCGTGCGCCCGAACGGTAGCTCATATAGCCCCGGGCGGGCGACATGGCCGCTGACGCAAAACCACTTGGTGCCGGTCGAGTCGGCCGTGCCGTGGGCGCGCCAGGCGTCCGGTCCCAGCCGGAGCGCGGCCATCGCCGCCACCAGCGTCTCGATGTTGTTGATGGCCGTCGGCTGGCCGAACAGCCCGTGTGTGGTCGGGAAGGGGGGCTTGATGCGCGGGAAGCCGCGCCGGCCCTCGATCGCCTCAAATAGCGCCGTCTCCTCCCCGCAGATGTAGGCCCCCGCGCCCAGGCGGAGCTCGACGTCAAAATGGAATCCCGGCTGGCCCAACACGTTCTGGCCGAGGTAGCCGGCGGCGCGCGCCCTGGCCACCGCCTTCTGCAATCGGGCGTAGGCCCGCGGATACTCGCCGCGGACGAAGATCCAGCCGTTCTCAGCGCCCACGGCATAGCCCGCAATAGTCATCGCCTCGACCAGGCTGAACGGGTCGAACTCCATCAGGTTGCGGTCTTTGAAGGTGCCCGGCTCGCTCTCGTCGGCGTTGGCCACGATGTGCTTTTCCGCCGGCTCGCCGGGGGCGGCGCGGGTATAGGCCCACTTCGCGCCGAGCGGGAACATGGCGCCACCCCGCCCCTTGATGTTGCTCTGCTTGAGCCGCTCGATGACCGCTTCGGGCGTCTGGGCCAGGGCCAGGGGCAGCGTCTCGTAGCCGCCGTGGGCCAGGTAGTCGTCCAGGCTGCTCGGGTCGACGCGACCGACGCGGCCCAGCGTGAGCCGCGGCTCCCCATAGACGCGGGGGGTGGGCTCGGGCAGCGTGCCGGCCAGGAACGCCGGCACGCGCTCGGGCGTCAGGTCGCCGGCCGGCCGCTCGCCGTGGAGGGCGCACGGGGCGTGCTCGCACATCCCCAGGCACGGCACGTGCTCGAACGCCAGTTGGCCATCATCGCTGTGCTGGCCGTGTTCCAGACCGAGCGTCGCCGCGATCGC
>JBFGLK010000399.1:0-4104 GCA_041576195.1 Promineifilaceae bacterium (SeqCode) | reverse complement strand
GGCCGCGGGCCGCGGGCCGGCGGCGCGTCTCCCAAATGCGCACACGCTACCCGTCCGGGCGCCCGGCGGCGCCTATGACGTGGTCGTCGGCGCCGACCTGCTCCCCGACCTCGATCGCTGGCTGACCGGGCCGGGGGTCATCGTCACCGACGGGCACGTCGGCCCGCTCTGGGCCGGCGCCTGCCCGCCGCATCCGGTCATCACCCTGCCGGCAGGCGAGGCTCACAAGCGTCTGCACACCGTGCGCGGGCTCTACGACCAACTGATCGAGGCCGGATTGGACCGCGCCGGCGCCGTCATCGCCCTCGGCGGCGGCGTCATCGGCGATCTGGCCGGGTTCGCCGCCGCCACCTACCTGCGCGGCGTCGGCTTCCTCCCCTGCCCGACGACGCTCCTGGCCATGGTGGACGCCAGCGTGGGCGGCAAGACCGGCGTCGACCTGCCCCAGGGCAAGAACCTGGTCGGCGCCTTCAAACAGCCGCTCGCCGTCGTGGCCGATGTGGCCACGCTGACCACGCTGCCGGCCATCGAGTGGCGCGCCGGTCTGGCCGAAGTGGTCAAGCACGGCCTCATCGCCGCGCCGGCGTTGCTGGCCCAGCTCGCAGACCCGGCCACGGATCCGGCCGCGCCGCCAACTCTCCCGGTCGCCGCCGGCACGCGCTCGCTCATCCTCCGGGCCATCGCCGTCAAGCGCCGCATCGTCGAGGCAGACCCGTATGAATCAGGGCGCCGGGCGGTCCTCAATCTGGGTCACACCTTCGCCCACGCGGTGGAACAGGTGAGCGGCTACGCCGTCCGGCACGGCGATGCCGTGGCCATGGGGCTCGTGGCCGCGGCCGAACTCTCCCAGCGGCTCGGGCACGCGCCAGCCGAGCTGCCGGCACGCGTCGAGGCGCTGCTCGCCGCGCTCTCCCTACCGACGCACCTGCCGCCGCTGCCCGCGGACGCCCTGCTCGCGGCCATGCGCCGCGACAAGAAGGTCCTGAGCGGGCGGCTGCGTTTTGTCTTGCTTCGGGATGTGGGAGACGTCTTTGTGACCGACGAGGTGCCGGCAGCAGCCACGCTCGAGACGCTGCGCGCGCGCGGCGCCGCCGATTGATGCGCCCGGCGCCCGACGATCTCCGTCAGCCAGGCCGCACCCGGACCATGCCGTCGACGACTCTGACCGGGTAGCGGCGCAGCCGGTAGACCTCATCCGGAGGCCAGAGCACGCGATCGGTGCGAAGGTCGAAGGTGTAGTCGTGCTCCGGGCAGGTGAGCCGGGCGCCGGCCTGGCGGCCCTGGGCGAAATCCCCGGCGGCGTGAGGGCAGTAGCGACCGAAGGCCAGGATCTCCGCTCCCAGGCGGATCAGGATGAGGCGTACGTCCCCCGCGCGGGCGGCGATAGGGCCGGCTGCCGGCACGTCCGTTGCCGGCATGACGGCCACGTAGCCGCCGTCGTCCGGTTGCGCGCGAGCGCGCCATGAGCGCATCGAGCCCGCCCCTCCTTTGCCAGCGTCAACTGGTCTCCGCGATAAGCGCCAGGATGGCCGCCTCAGTCTCGGCGTAGGCGCCCTCGCCGATGTGCTGGTAGCGAATGTTTCCCTGACGGTCAATCAGATACCGTGTCGGCCAATAGCGCTGATTGTATGCCGCCCACGTCAGCCGATCGTTGTCGATGGCCACCGGGTAATCAACCTCGAACCGGACAAGCGCCTCGCGCACGTTCTCGATCTCCCGCTCATATCGAAATTCGGGATAGTGCACGCTGATCAGGATGAAGTCGTCGCCGGCATAGGTCTCGTGCCACGCCCGCAGATGCGGGATGACCCGCTGGCAGTTGACGCAGCCAAACGTCCAGAACTCCAACAGCACGACCTTGCCCGCCAGATCGGCCAGGCGCAACACCTCGCCCTCGGTATTCAGCCAGGTTTCGTTGTGCAGCTCGGGGGCTGGTCCGATCACTGGCAGCGCCGGCAGAGGCGACGCGGCGGCAGGGGCTGCCTCGACCATAGCGGCATCGGCGGAATCGGCGTCGGCAGCCGTGTCGTCACCCGGCGCGCAGGCCGCGAACAACAGGACCAGGGCAAACAGGATGGCAAAGGCCTTCATGGGCAGGTACCTCGTCACGGATCGCGTTGTTGCCCATCGTGCCATGGCGGTCTTACGTCGACGTTCCTCAATCCTTACAGAATCCTGACGAACAACAAGCGCTAGGGTCCGAGCTGGGCCGCGAAGAAGTCGACGATGGCATTGTAGCAACGCACCCGGTTCTCGTACTTGATGACATCGTGGCCCTCGTCCTCGAACATCAGGTAGTCGACCCTCTTCCCCTGCCCGCGCAGGTCCTCCACCAGCTCGCGCGACTCTTGCTCCCAGACCCGGGGATCGCTCTTGCCCTGGATCACCAGGAGCGGGCATTCCACCTGGTGGATGTACGTGCTCGGCGAGCGCTCGCGCAGGAAGTCGGCGTCTTTCTCCGGATCGCCCAGCACGATCTTGAGGTACGGTTTCCACGTCTCCGGCACCCGCTCGCCGAAGGTGAGGAGGTTGTACGGGCCGAACATATCCACCGCCGCCGACCAGAGCTCAGGGTGGCGCGAGGCCAGCGATAACGTCATGTAGCCGCCATAGGAACGGCCGACCACGCCGGCGCGGCTCGTGTCCAGCCGAGGATCCTGGGGCAGGAACTGGGTGAGCGCGTGGACGTGGTCCAGCCGGTCCTTGCCGCCCCAATCGCGCATGACCTGGTTCATGTAATTGTAGCCATAGCCGGTGCTGCCCCGAACATTGGGCACAAAGACCGCCATGCCGCGCAGGGTGAGGAATTGAATCAGCGGCATGGAGAACCACGCAAAGTCGGGGTGTTCCTGGCTGGTCGGCCCGCCGTGAACGTAGTAGACGACCGGTCGCGGGCCGGAGAAACCCAGCTCGGCTGCCGGCAGATACACTCGGGCCGAAATGCGCAGGCCATCATACGAGACGAAACTGGCGTCCTCGCCTCCGGATAGCCAGGCCTCGGGCACGCCGAGGACGCGCTCCCGCGTCAGCGTCGCCCGCTGGCTCCGGTCGGTCCCGGCCACCGTTATGATCTGCGTCGGCGACGTCGCCGTCGTGAACGAGAGCGCGTATCGGTCGCTGCCCCGGTCGTAGTGCAGCCCTTTGAGCACCCCGCCCGCCAGCGGCTCCGGGCCGACGACGACCCGGTCGAGAGCCATCACCCGATCGGGGGCGCGATAACAGCCTTCGTAAACCCAGGCACAGCCGTCGATGTTGTATTCGACGGCGTAGCGATCGCCCCTGAGGTGCCGCACGCCCTCCAGCTCGCCCATGCCCTCATGGACCGTTCCGGTAATCGTCACCGGCTCCGCCTCGTCTGGCCGATTGAGAGCCAGACGCGCCAGGCCATACGTGTCGCTGTAAATGCCATTCGTGAAGAGCAGCGCCCGGCCGTCTTCGACGAAGAAGGACTGGGAAAAGCTGTTCGGCGGCACAACCTGGCCGGGCTGCCGCTCCGTCAGAGGGACGCCATAGAGCCGGCGCAACGCCGCCTCGCCCTCCTGCCAGAGCCAGGCCACGTGGTCGCCCGCGCCGTACGCCTCAAGTAAGACGACCTGCCGGTGATCGGGGCTATGGCCGGCGACGAAGCTGCCGTACTTCGCTTCGTGCAACAGCGTGAGCTCGTTGTTGGTCATGTCCGCCCGATAGGCGGCGAAGAGAGGGCGGTCCTGCGCTTCGGTCATGAAGTAGACGACGGCCTGCTCCGGATCGACCTCGGCGATGCTGACGCGGTAGCCAGCGAAACGGTCGCCAAACACCGGCTCCGGATAGCCACCCGCCAGGGGGACGCGCATAGGCTGATAGCGCTCGTCCCCATCCTGGTCCAGCATGATCAGGATCAGGTCCAGCTTCGGAAGAACGTAGTAAAGGGGCCCCGGCATCAGGGTCGGGTTCTGCAATGCGATGTGCGGCGGCAGCAGCGGCTCCGGAACGCCGCCCGTGTCGTCCATGACATAGAGACTCATGCGGCCGCTGGCGTTGCCGACGAAGTAGATGCGGCCGTCCGCCAAACGGGGCGATACAAACTGGCGGGCGGACAGCAGGGACTCGATGCGGATCACAGGG
>JBFGLK010000398.1:0-4107 GCA_041576195.1 Promineifilaceae bacterium (SeqCode) | reverse complement strand
CCTCATGCTGACTGCCAAGGAGTCCATCGAGGATCGCGTCACCGGCCTTGACGCGGGCGCGGACGACTATCTGGTCAAGCCGTTTTCCTTCGACGAGCTGTTGGCTCGCGTGCGCGCTCTCCTCCGGCGCGCACAGCCAACGAAGCCGCAGGTCTACCGCTTTGCCGACCTGGAGCTTGATACAGGGACCCGCCAGGGCCGGCGCGGCGGTCGCACTTTTGACCTGACCGCCAAGGAGTATGAGCTCCTCGAGCTCTTCATGAAGCACCCGCGCCAGGTGCTCACACGCGACGTTATCTTCGACCGCGTATGGAACTACGACTTCGGCGGGGAGAGCAACATCATCGAGGTCTATGTGCGCTACCTGCGCCAGAAGACCGAAGAGGGCGACGGACCGCGCCTGATCCACACCGTGCGCGGCATCGGCTACGTCTTGCGGGAGGAGTGAGCAGAGCCGACCCTGTTTCCCGCGCGTCGCGGCTGATCGGTCGGCCTCGGGGCGGGCATCGGCGCCCAGTTGACGGGCGCTCTGGTGGCGCTCACGAGGGTCTCATCTTTCGCGGGTACAATGAGCGAATGTACCGGGTACTGACCGCCGATCACAGCCACTGCCCTCTCGTCGCAGCATGTGACGGATCATAGCGAATGTCCATTCGGGTACGACTCACTCTCCTCTACACCTTTATCCTCGCGCTTATCCTGACCCTCTTCGGCGTTGCGGTCTACTTGATTTCTAGAGAGACGCTGCTGGCAGAGTTTGACGAGAACTTGCTGTCAGTCGCTTCGAACGTGCGGGACGAGACGCAGGCGGTTGTGCTGCGCGACGTCGCCGTCGTGACGGTGCCGGACAACCTGGATGTATTCGAGTCCGCCAGCTTCTTCATGACGCTGCTGGACGCGGACGGAGACGTGATCGGCGCCTCGCCCAATCTGGCCGATTTCGGGCGCATGCTCGATCCGACCGGGCTCCGACAGGAATTGCACTACAGCATGGTCGTCCAGCATGGCCAGCCTCTGCGTGTCCTTTCGCTGCCGCTGGCCATCACGAGCCCGACCGGTCGCGAGGAGATCATCGGCTACCTGCAGGTGGCCACCTCGTTGGACAGCTACTATCTCGCCCTCAATCGGTTGGGCCTGACGCTCGTGTTCACCGGTTTTGCCGCCGTCACGCTGTCTCTCTTCGCTGGGGTGCTTCTGACCCACAGCTTGCTCAAGCCGCTTGACGACATCGGCGAAGCGGCGTTGCAGATCACTCGCGCCGACGACCTTGGGCGACGCCTGCCAGACTCGGGCCGGCAGGACGAAATCGGCAACCTGACCGTGGCGCTCAACACGACGCTCGAGCGTCTGGAGACGCTATTTCGCTCACAGCAGCGCTTCCTGGCCGACGTGTCTCACGAGCTCCGCACGCCGTTGACGGCCCTGCGCGGCAACGTCGATCTCATGAAACGAATGGGGGCGGCAGATCCCGAGTCGCTCGACGCCATGCGCGAAGAGCTGGAGCGGATGTCTCGCCTGGTGAACGACCTGCTGTTCTTGGCCCGCACGGACTCCGGCGGCCTCCCAATCCAGCGGCAGCCGGTGGAGCTGGACACGATCTTCCTTGACGTCTGCCGGCTGGCCAGGCGCCTCTCTGACACCGTGCGCATCGAAGTGGCCGCCGTCGATCAGGTGCGCCTGCTTGGCGATGCCGACCGCCTGCGCCAGCTTCTCTTAAACCTCGTCGACAACGCCGTCAAGTACACACCGCCGGGTGGCAAGGTCGCTTTGTCGCTGTCGCAAGAAAACGGTCACGCGCGCGTGCGCATCGCGGACTCAGGCATCGGCATCCCCGACACGGATCTGCCGCACATCTTCGATCGCTTCTATCGCGTCGACAAAGCGCGGACGCGCGGCCAGGGTGGCTCCGGACTGGGTCTCTCAATTGCTCAGTGGATCGTGCAGGCGCACGGTGGAGAGATCACGGTGAACAGCGCCGTCAATCAGGGCACGGTATTTGAGGTCATCCTGCCAGTCCTGCCGGAGATGACCCGAATGGCGCCCGAACCGGCGCGGGAGCTGCATCCGGCCCTCCGCTTCCTGGGCAACAGCCTCCGGCGCGAGGCGGAGCGCGAGTCTGGCCCGCCGGCACCATAGGGAGCCAGCCTCGATTTCGGCCGACGCAGGTGCGCTCGGGCTGCCGGGCAGGAGCGCATGAGAGGGCACTGAACGGGCTGGGCCCGCGACGGGGTCGTCCTGGTCGTTGTGCTATACTGCCCGATCGTGAATACGGAACACCGACGAAACCGGCGCAGCCTGCCGGCAACGTGGCAGGAGCCGGTCGCCCGCCTTGTGGCCGACACGCCGCTCAGGTATGTCCTGGCCGCCATGGTACGCCTGGTCGTGCCGCGACACCGTGTTGGCGTGGCCGTGGTGGCGCTTTCCGGGGAACGCGTGCTCCTCTTGCGCCACGTCTTTCACCCGACGGCGCCCTGGGGCCTGCCCGGCGGCTGGCTGGGTCGACGTGAAGGGCCAGCCGGCGGGGCGCTACGTGAGCTGAAGGAGGAGACCGGCCTCGATGGCATGCTTGGACCTATCGTCTTCAGCCGGTTCGAACCCCGCCCGCCCCACCTGGGCCTGGCATTTGTCGCCGAAGTCCGGGAAGGGCCGCTCCGCTTGAGCGCGGAGATCATGGAAGCCGACTGGTTCCCTTTGGACGCCTTGCCCGAGCCGTTGCTGCCGTTCGTCCACCGGGCGATCGAGGCGGCCAGGGCCTGGCGGGCGACGGCACTGCCGGCAGGAGAAGCCCTGTCGTGAATCGTCGCTCCTCACCCGGTCTTGGACAATGGCTGACCGCCTCGGTGACCGTCGTCATCGTCCTCTTCCTCTTCCTCAAGCTCTATCAATACAGCCAATTCCAGAGCTACATGCCGGCCGGCCTGACGGTCGCCGGCGTCAACGTAGGCGGCCTCACGGCCGAAGAGGCCGGCCAGGTCCTCTCATCACGCTACCTGGCGTCCGCGGTCAACATCTTCCACCGCGAAACCGTCATTCAGATCGATCCCGTGGACGCCGAGTTCCAGCTCGATCTGGCCACGATGCTGAGCGAGGCGGAGTTCCAGCGTACGCAGCAGGACTTCTGGTCCGGCTTCTGGGGTTTTCTACGCAACCGCCCGGTGGCGGTGGAGCCGGTGCCGCTGCGGGCGACGCACAGCCGGGACGCCTTACGCGATGTTCTGCGCCTGATCGCCTCCTCGCTGGACCAGCCGCCGCAGCCGCCGCAGCCGGTGCCGGCATCGATGAGCTTCCAGTATGGCGAGCTTGGCATGCGAACCGACATCGAGAGCAGCCTGCCCAACGTGGAAAACGCCCTCTATCGAGCCGTAGACCGCGATGCCCGCCTGGTGGTCGACGTCGTCGAACCGGCGCGGCCCGACATCCGGCTGCTCGACCGGCTCATCGTCAACTACCTGCAGGCGTTCGGCGGCGTCTCCAGTGTCTTTATCATGGACCTGGCAACCGGCGAAGAGGTCAGTTATCAGGCCGACATCGCCGTCTCCGGCATGGACATGCTGAAACTGCCCATCGTCATCGAGACGTTTCGCATCCTGGATAGCGCGCCCTCGCCGTCGCAAACGCTGCTGATCGAAAGCGCGCTGACCGAGCCAGGTAACGAGGCGGCCAATCAGCTGCTGACCCTGATTGCCGGCGCCAACGATCCCTTTGCCGGGGCGGATATCGTCACCGAGTCAATGCGCCGCCTGGGGCTGGTGAACACGTTTATCGTGGCGCCGTATGACGAGGCGCCGCGGCGGACGCGAACCACGCTCGATACCCCGGCGAATACGCGGGAGGACCTGGCCACGCAGCCGAATCCGCTGCTCCAGACGACCGCGGAAGACGTGGGGGCGCTGTTGGCCATGCTGCATGCCTGCGCGGGCCAGGACAGCGGCGCGCTGCGCGCGCTCTTCGGCCCCGACCTGACGCAAGGCGAGTGTCAGTTCATCGTCTCCCTGATGGAGCAAAACCGGATCGGCAGCCTGATCGAGGCCGGTGTGCCGGCCACGGTGCCGCTGGCCCACCGCCACGGCTGGATCAACGACACCCACGGCGATGCCGGCATCGTCT
>JBFGLK010000397.1:0-4116 GCA_041576195.1 Promineifilaceae bacterium (SeqCode) | reverse complement strand
GGCGACGAGCAGCACGAGCGCCCCCACCGTCATGGCGACGGCGTTGGTGCTCAGCGGGTGTGTCTCCGGGTAGTGCCGGGCGACCACGCTGGCCTCGGCCATGCAGAGGGCGCCGGCCAGCACGGCCAGCAGGTGGGGGGGCGAGGCGGCGCCGCCCAGCGAGCCGCCGAGGGCCACGACGATGCCGGCAACCGACAGCAGCGCCCCCGCCACGCCCCGCAGCCGCAGCCGCTCCTGTCCCTGGACCACGGCGAGGAAGAGCGTCAATAGTGGCACGAGGGCGATGAGCGTCTGGAACAGGCCGGCCGGCGTTTCCACCAGTCCCCAATAGAGGAGGGTAAACGCCCCGCCGACGCTCAGGGCCCCGAAGAGGACGGCCCCCAACAGCCCCCGGCCCCGGGGGAGCGGGGCGCGCCGCCAGCGCACCAGTCCCCAGAAGATCAGGGCCGCCAGGAAGAAGCGCATCGCCGCACCCCAGAACGTGGGCAGCTCGACGAAGGTGTAGCGCATGGCCACGGTAGCCGCCCCGCCCAGGATGACGAAGAAGACGAAGGCGATGAGCGTGTCCCGGTCGGACCTGGCGACCGGTTCGCCGGCGGGGGACGGCCTGGTTGTCGACACGATCACTCTCCCGCGACGTCGCGTGGTGGATTCGTCCCGCGTCGTGCGGCGGCGCTGTGCCGGCAGGCGCCGGTGGCGGGCGTTCGCGACAGCACGGCGATTGTACCACCGGGAGACTGCCGGGGATTCTCCCCGGAAGGGTCGCATCTTCTCGCGAGCGGCGTACAATGGCGGCAGCCCGCGGGGGCGACGCGACGCCGTCGTCCCGAGCGAAGGGATCTGATAGCCACGCTGCCGACGCTGAGCTCAATCTATGCCGGCTGAGAACCCAAGCACGCCCGTACTCATCCTGGCCCCGGCCACGCTGTCCAGACTGGCCTGGGCGGCATTGCTCGCGCCGCAGCCGGGGCTCGCCGTGTGGGGCCAGGCCAGCGGCGCGGAGGAGATCCGCTCGTTGCCGGCAGCCGGGGGGCCGGTCGCCGTCTTGCTCGACGTTCCCCGCCCCGCCCCCGGCCTAGTGGAGGCGCTCCTCGCCGCCCTGCCCCAGGCCGGCCCGCTCTGCCTGGTCGACGATCACGATCTGCCGCAGACGATCGCCCTCCTGCGGGCCGGCGCTATTGGCATCCTGAGCCGAGACGCCAGCCTGCCCGAGCTAGCCCGCGCCCTGATCGCCGCCGGCCGCGGGGAGATCGTGCTCCCCCCCGCCCTGGCCGCCCGGGCGCTGGCCGCGCTCGCCCGGGGTGAGGTCACGAGCGACGGCATCGCCGAGGCGCTGACTGAGCGTGAGAGCGACGTCCTGGCGCTCCTGGCCCGGGGGATGACCAACAAGGAGATCGCCCAGACCCTCTTCCTCAGCGTGCGCACCGTCGAGGCCCACCTGCGCAACATCTACGGCAAGCTGGGCGTCGGGTCGCGCACCGAGGCCGTCCTGTGGGCCGTACAACACGGCGCGCCTCCTGATCTAGGCAATTCCACCTAGGCCCGCGTCCGTGAGATCGCCGTGTCGGCGCGCGCCAAACGCCGCTAAGATGGTTCCATGGCAGTCAACGACAGGCATGTGATGAACGACCAGATGCCAACTTCCGTCGCCGTGCTGGGCACCCTGACCGAGTTTCACAAGGAACCGATCCCTTACGATCTGGCGGCCCTGGTGAAGCTGGTCCAGGCGATCCACCCGGACCTGCTCTGCCTGGACATGACGCTCGCGCAGTGGCAAAGCCAGGCGTTCGCCGGGTTGCCGGCCGAGTATGTCGAGGCGCTGCTGCCTCTGGCGGCGCAGACCGACATCGTGGTGGCGCCCATCGGCGGGGATCAGCCCATGCCCCGCATCGAAGCCGGCGGCTGGCGCGGCGCGCTCATTCGCCGGTTGCGGGCGTGGCTGGCCTGGCTCGAGCGCACGGCGCCCAGCCCAGCGGCGATTAACGAGGGCTGGCGCCATGAGCTGGGCAACGCTCTGTATGGCCTGGCGCGCCGGCTGGCCGGCCGCCACGTCGAGCATGCCTACCACGAGCGCACCGCGCGGCTGACCGACGCGGTCGTGCGCGTGGCGGGTGACAATCCGGGCAGCCGCATCCTGGTCGTCACCAACATCCAGTACTGCCACCATATCCGACCGGGGTTGGGACAACATCCAAACCTGACGGTCACGACCTACGCGGAACTGTGAAAGGAGCGGATCATGAGCGAGCACACACACGACGTCGGCCAACAAGAGCACCAGGGCGCCCACCCGGCCGAGGCGCATCCCGCCATAGACCACGCCACCCATGACGAGCGGGACGCGGCAAGCCAGCCGGCCGGCGCCGCGCATCACGGTCATGACGGCCACGAGGGACACACCATGCCGGCCGGCACCGCCGAGCACACCGGCCACAGCGCCCAGGACGGCCACGCCCGGCACGGTAGCCACGCCGGCCACGAGATCGTGTTCCGCAACCGGTTCTGGGTCTCGCTCGTCCTGAGCATCCCCGTGCTCGTCTTCAGCCCGGCCATCCAGGGCTGGTTAGGGTACACGGCCCCCGTCTTCCCCGGCAGCGCCTGGATCACGCCGGTGCTGGCCATCGTCATCTTCGTCTACGGCGGCTTCCCCTTTCTCCAGATGGCCACCTGGGAGCTGCGCGATCGCCAGCCGGGGATGATGACCCTGATCTCGCTGGCCATCAGCGTCGCCTTCATCTATAGCCTGGCGACCGTCTTCGTCGACCTGGGCGAGAGCTTCTTCTGGGAGCTGGTGACGCTCATCGACGTCATGCTCCTGGGCCACTGGATGGAGATGCGCAGCGTCCGCCAGGCGTCGGGCGCGCTGGACGAGCTGGCCCGGCTGATGCCCGACACGGCGGAGCGGATCACGGCCGACGGCGGGACGGAAACGGTGCCGGCAGCCCGGCTGCGGCTCGGCGAGCGGGTGCTGGTGCGCCCCGGGGCGAGCATTCCCGCCGACGGCGAGGTCTTCGACGGCGTCTCCGACGTCAACGAGGCGATGATCACCGGCGAGTCTCGGCCGGCGAAGAAGGAGCCCGGAGCCCGGGTGATCGCTGGCACGGTCAACGAGGGCAACGGCAGTCTGCGCCTCAAAGTGACGGCCATCGGCGACGACACGGCACTCTCCGGCATCATGCGCCTGGTGCGCGAGGCCCAGGAGAGCAAGTCACGCACCCAGCTCCTGGCCGATCGGGCCGCGGCATTCCTCTTCTACGCCGCGCTGGCGTCCGCCCTGATCACGGCCGTCGTCTGGCTCATCGCCACCGGCTTCGACGTCGCCGTGCTCAAGCGGGTGGTCACCGTCCTGGTCATCGCCTGTCCGCACGCGTTAGGGCTGGCCGTGCCGCTCGTGGTGGCCATCACCACCGCCATCTCCGCCCGCAACGGCATCCTGGTGCGGGACCGGCGCGCCCTGGAGGCGGCCCACGAGCTGGACACGATCATCTTTGACAAGACCGGCACGCTCACCAAAGGGGAGCAGGGCGTCGTCGGCGTCGCCACCGTTGCCGGCGTCGCCGAGGCCGAGGCGCTGGCCCTGGCGGCGGCCGTCGAAGGCGATTCGGAGCACCTCATCGCCCGCGCCATCGTGGACGCGGCGCGCCGGCGCGAGGCCGAGCCGCCGCCGGTGACCGACTTTGAGGCCCTGAAGGGGCGCGGCGTGCGCGCCCGGCACGAAGGGCAGGACATCTACGTCGGCGGCCCACGCCTGCTGGAGCACCTGGCGGTCGCGCCCACCGAGTCGATCGCGGCCTTCGCCCGCCAGGCGGGTGAGAAGGGCCAGGCCGTGATCCACCTCATTCGCGACGGGGAGGTGATCGCCGCCTTTGCCCTGGCGGACGTCATTCGCGAAGAGAGTCGAGCGGCAGTGCGCAAGCTGCACGACATGGGCATCGAGGTGGCCATGCTCACCGGCGACAGTCGGGATGTGGCCCGGGCGGTGGCCGAGGAGCTGGACATCGACCAGTATTTCGCCGAGGTGCTGCCGGAGGACAAGGACAAGAAGGTGAGCGAGCTGCAGCGCCAGGGCAAGAAGGTGGCCATGGTCGGAGACGGCGTGAACGACGCCCCGGCGCT
>JBFGLK010000396.1:0-4117 GCA_041576195.1 Promineifilaceae bacterium (SeqCode) | reverse complement strand
GTCGTCAACGCCAACACAGAGCATCCGGCCGAGGCCTGGCAGCTCGTGCAGGCTCTGACCACGGCCGAGACCCAGGGCAAGATAGCGGAACTGGGCGCGAACATCCCCAGCCGCGTCAGCGAAGAGGCCCTGCAAACCTTCCTCACCTTCACGCCCCCGGTGAACAACCAGGCCTTCCTCAACGGCCTGGCGCGCAACCCGACGCCCGAGGGCCCGCTGTGGGCCGGCAACTGGCCGGAGTATGATGCCATCATGGGTCCGGCCGTGACGGCCGTCCTCAACGGCGAACGAACGGTCGACGACTTCGCCGCTTCTATCTGCACCGAAGCCAACAAGGCGTTCAACCAGTAACCTGACTGTGTGGGCTGCCGGGGAATCTCCCCGGCAGTCCCCTTCTCCGGGAGGTGCCGGCATGGCTCCGACATCAGCTTCTTTCCCCGCTGGTCCGGCCCGCGCGGTAGCCAGCTGGCTCCGCCTGGCCGCCATCTGGCACCTCCTGCTGGGGCTCGGCGCCCTGGCCGGATTGGTCTGGCTCTGGGCCCTGACGCCCGCCGCGCCCTCGCTCACCATCCGACTCGTGGTCAGCGTGCTGCTGGCCCTGCTCGCCGGCGCCAGCCTGCTCGCCGCCCTTGCCCTGCGCGGGCGACAACACCGGGGGCGCACGCTGTCGCTAGGCATCAACTACCTGCTCCTGCTCTTCAGCCTGATCGGTAGCCTCGACCGCCTCGGCGGCTTCGCCGGCCTGGTCACATTGGCCGGCAACTTCGGCCGCGTCCTGCCGTTCCTCGCTCTGGGGCTGGTCGGCCTCGGCGTGGGCACACTCGGCGGGGACCGCCTGCGTCCGGCCCAGCGCCAGGCGCGCGTCCGCCTCAGTCGGGCCATCATGGCTGTCGCCGGCGTCGGTATTCTCTGGACAGCCGGTATTTTCGCCGCCATCGTGGGCATCCCCGGCGCTCTGGGCGATCCCCTTACGCTCGGCGTGCTCCTGCTCGCCTTCCCCACCATACTGTTCCTCTGGGCCATCTGGCGCCGCCCGGTTGCCGACGCGCTCCAGGCGACCAATAGCCACGAGGAGATGCTCAACGGTTGGCTCTTCCTCTCGCCCAACCTGCTCGGCTTCCTCGTCTTTGTCGCCGGACCTCTCCTCTTCTCTCTCTACGTGAGCTTTACCGACTGGGACGCCTTCGGCACGCGCAACTGGGTCGGCCTCGACAACTACGCCAGCATCCTCAACCTCAAAATCGAGCCGCTGGCGTCGCCCGACCAGCGCGTCGGCGACGTGATGGACGTCTCGGTCTACGACGAGCTCACCCGCTTTAACCTCTTCGGCCGCACCTACCTGGTCGGCGCCGAAGACCGCTTGCTCTGGATCGCCCTGGGCAACACCCTGCAGTTTGCCCTGATGGCCATCCCCTTATCCATTATCCCCGCGCTCTTTCTGGCCAACCTGCTCAACAGCAAGGTCCCGGGCATGAAGTTCTTCCGGGCCGTCTACTTCTTGCCCAGCGTGGCCGCCGTGGTGGGCATCGCCCTGGTTTGGCAATGGCTGTTCAACGCCACGATCGGCTACATCAACTACGGCATTTCCGGCGCGGTCAACCTGATCAACGACGTCTTCGGGTCTGGCGTCGTCGATCCTCAAATTCGCTGGCTCTCGGAGAGCCGCACGGCCCTGCTGGCCGTGGTCATCATGTCGGCCTGGCAATGGATCGGCTTCAACACGGTCCTCTTCCTCGCCGGCTTGCAGAACATCCCCGGCGATCTCTACGAGGCCGCCACAGTCGACGGCGCCAGCCCCCGGCAGCAGTTCTGGCGCATCACCATCCCGCTCCTGGCGCCGACCACGTTCTTCGTCCTGGTGACCACGACGATTCAGTCGATGCAGGTGTTCGAGCAGATCTTCATCCTGATCCCGGGCCAGAACCCCGCGGGGCCCGACAACTCGACGCTGACGATGGTGCTCTATCTATACCAGAAGGCGTTCCAGCGTTTTGAGCAGGGTTATGCCTCTGCCATCGCCTGGGTGCTCTTCATCCTGATATTTGGCGCCACCTACGTGCAGTTCCGCCGGCAGCGCGCCAGCGGCCTGCAGCAGGTCCGCTGAGGAGGCCGCCATGCAGACATCCTACCGCCTGACGACCGCCCTGCGGAATGCCGGCATCTACGCCGTCCTGGCCTTCTTCGCCGCCCTGATGCTCTTTCCCTTCATCTTCATGCTGACCACCTCCCTCAAGGAGCCGAAGGACACGTTCAATTACCCGCCGCGTCTTCTGCCACGCGAGCAGCTCACCGCCGTGGTCGCCGGTTATGACGAGCCGCTGCCCCTCTACTACGTTGAACAGGCCAGCGAGAAGACGGAATACGCTCTGGTCGAAAGCAATATCCGCGTCGGCGTCTTCGCCGATCCCACCAGCCCGGAGCAGACGTTTGAGGCCCCGCTGGAGGGCGCCGAACCGGTCGGCGGCTTCACGAACCAGGAAATGGCTTCGATTGCCGGCACGGACTACCCGCTCTATGATCTCCCTCAAGCCGGTCGCGTCGCCCTGCTGCGCCAGACGGCCCTCGGCCGCTTCGTGGACCCCGAAAACCCGACCTCCGAGGTCCTGCAAAACGTCCGCCTCAGCGAACCGGTCGCCCGGCTGGCGGCCCGTCCCGAGAACTACCAGGAAGTCGTCGCTCTCCAGGGGATGGATCGCAGCCTGACGAACACGACCCTGGTCACGATCCTCGTCGTGGTCGGCACGCTGGCGACCTCCGTGCTCGGCGGCTACGCGTTTGCCCGGCTTCAGTTTCCCGGCCGGGACAACGTCTTCGTCTTCTACCTGGCCACGATGATGATTCCCTTCGTGGTCCTGGTGACGCCGATGTACCAGCTGATGGTCTACATCGGCTGGGTGGACCGCATGGTGGCCCTGATCGTGCCCTGGATATTTAGCGCCTACGGCACGTTTCTCATGCGCCAGTTCTTCCTCTCCATCCCCCGGGAGGTCGAGGAGGCCGCTCTGATCGACGGCGCCTCGCGCCTCCAGATCCTGTGGCGCATCTTCCTGCCGGCATCCACTCCTGCCCTGGCCACCCTGGCCACCTTCACCTTCCTCTATGCCTGGAACAGCTTCTTCTGGCCGCTGGTGGTCATCAACACCGGCAACACGAGCAATCACGTGCTCACGCTGTCGCTCAACATGCTGCGCGGCCGGGCCAGCGACAGCCCGAACCTGATCCTCGCCGGCGCGGCTATCGCCATCCTCCCACCCATGATCATCTTCATCTTCGGCCAGCGCTTCTTCGTGGAAAGCGCCACCAGCAGCGCGGTCAAGGGGTAGCCCGCCCCCCGCCCCCCAGGGAGCCCTATGACCCCGACCCGCCTCTACGACGCCTACATCTTCGACCTGGACGGCACCGTCACCCTCGGCGACGCTTTCCTGCCCACCGCCCGGGAGACGATCGGCCGGCTGCGGTCGCTGGGCCGGCGCACGGTCTTCCTCAGCAACAACCCGACCCACACGCGCGAGCAGTACGCGGCCCGGCTGACCCGCCTCGGCCTGCCGACGCCGGCGAGCGACGTGGTCAACTCCTCGGCGGTCATGGTCGACTTCCTGCGGCGCGAGATGCCCGGGGCGCGCCTCTTCGTCGTCGGCGAGGCCCCGCTGCAAGGCGAGCTGCGCGCCGCCGGCTTCACCCTCACCGAAGAGGCCGCGACCGTCGACGCCGTCATCGCCAGCTTCGATCGCACCTTCGTCTATCGGAAGCTCCAGATTGCCTTTGACGCCATCCGCGCCGGCGCCCGCTTCTTCGCCACCAACGCCGACCGCTACTGCCCGGTGCCCGGCGGCGGCGAGCCGGACGCCGCGGCCATGATCGCCGCCATCGAGGCCTGCACCGGCGTCGCCGTGGAGGCGGTCGTCGGCAAGCCGTCGGCGCACATGGCCCGGGCCATCCTGGCGCTGCTGGACGCCCCGGCCGCAGGGTGCCTGATGACCGGCGATCGCCTGGAGACGGACGTGCTCATGGGCCTGGATGCCGGCATGGCCGCCGCCCTCACCCTCACCGGGGCCACCGACGAGGCGACCGCCGCCGCCTCGACCATCCGGCCCACCTACGTCATCCGCCGGCTGGC
>JBFGLK010000395.1:0-4125 GCA_041576195.1 Promineifilaceae bacterium (SeqCode) | reverse complement strand
GCGCCCGCGGTCCCGATCGAGACCGTCAGCCAGACTCCAGGAGACGCAACCCCGGCGGCCATAGCCGCGGCGGGCGCGAACGCCTCCCGCGACGTCGCGGGCGAGGCGCTGGTCGTCCCGGCGACCCAGGCGCCCACGCCCGAGCCAACGGCCACCGCCCGTCCCACGGAGCTACCCAGGCCAACGGCGACCGCCGTGCCGGCCAGGACCGAGCCGGCCCCGCCGCGCATTCCGGCCAAGCGCGTCGGCGCGAGGGTCGAGGCCCGGCCCACGTGGACGCCGACGCCGCCCCCAACCGTCACCCCAATGCCTACGCCGACGCCTTCCGAGACGCCGCCGCCGACCGCGACGCCGGAACCGCCGTCGGCGGCCACGTCCGTTGGCGCCATCGCCATTGCCGCCGACGAGCCCTGGATCGACGTCAACCTGTCGACCCAGACCCTGACGGCCTATCGGGGCAACAAGGTCGTGCACACGACGCTTGTCTCCTCCGGCCTCTGGCAGTGGCCAACGGTCACCGGGCAGTTCCGCATCTACCTGCGCTATGAGGCGCAGGATATGAGCGGCTATCACCTCGGCTACAACTACTTCCTGCCGGCGGTGCCGCACGTCATGTACTTCTACAAGGACTATGCGTTGCACGGCGCTTACTGGCACAGCAATTTCGGCACGCCGATGAGCCATGGTTGCGTCAATCTATCCCTGGACGACGCTGCCTGGCTCTTCGACTTCGCCGACGTCGGCACGCTCGTCAACGTTCACTATTAGCCCACGCGCGTCGAGTCGCCGGCTGGATAAGCGCCGGCGACGCCGCGCATGGGCACGGGGGAAGGACGCGACATGCCGCTTCACATCGTGGTTGGTACCCAATGGGGGGACGAGGGCAAGGGGCGCGTGACGGACTTGTTCGCCGCGCAGGCGGACGTCGTCGCTCGCTACAGCGGGGGGGACAACGCGGGCCACACCGTCACCATCGGCGAGGAAGTCTACAAGCTGCACCTGATTCCCTCGGGCATCGCCCACGAGCAGGTGTTATGTGTCATCGGCAACGGCGTGGTCATCAACCCGGCCGTGTTGCTGGGCGAGCTGGAACAGCTGGCCGACCGTGGGATCGACGCCGGACCGGACCGGCTGCGCATTTGCCGCAAGGCGCACCTCATTACGCCGGCGCACATCGCCCTGGACCAAGGCTATGAGGTCGCGCGGGGCGAGGCGGCCATCGGCACCACACAGCGCGGCATCGGCCCGGCGTACACAGACAAGGCGCGCCGATCCGGCATCCGTGCCGGCATGTTAGCCTATCCCGAGGCGCTGGCTGACGCCGTCGCCGAGCAGATTGAGGCGAGCAATCGCGTCCTCGTTGACATCCTGGGCCAGGAACCGCTGGACGCCCGCCGCGAGGCGGTGGCCTATGCCGGCATGGCCCGGCGCCTGGCGCCCCACCTGGACGACGCCTCGCTGCTCTTGAGCCAGCGCCTGGAGAGCGGGCAGATGGTGTTGGCCGAGGGCGCCCAGGGCACGTTGCTTGACCTGGACCATGGCACTTATCCGTTTGTCACCAGCTCCACATCCACAGCCAGCGGGGCGCTCGTCGGCCTGGGCGTCGGGCCAAGGCACGTGGGCGACATCGTTGGCGTTGCGAAGGTATTCACCAGCCGGGTGGGCGGCGGCCCGTTTCCCACGGAGCTGCATGGCGAGGCGGCGATCCGACTGCGGGGAACTGGCGAGAACCCCTGGGACGAGTATGGCACGACCACGGGCCGCCCGCGGCGGGTAGGCTGGCTGGACCTGGTGATTCTGTGCTACGCTGCGCGGGTCAACGGCCTGACCGGCCTGGCACTGACCAAGCTGGACATCCTCAGCGGCCTGCCCGAGATTCGGGTCGCCGTCGCCTACGAGCTGGACGGCCGCCGGGTGGAGCATATGCCGGCAGAGCCGGAAGCCTTTGCCACCGCCAGGCCGATCTACGAGACGCTCCCCGGCTGGTCGGAAGACGTCACCGGCGCCCGCCGGTTGACGGATCTGCCGCCGGCGGCCCGGGCCTACGTCGCCTTCGTCGCCGAGCGGGTCGGCGTGCCGTTGAACGTCGTCTCGGTTGGGCCGGCGCGCGATCAAGTGATCGTCCTCTAGTCGCCTCCGCCCAATCCGCGCGCGAAGCCTCCGCAACTGCCGTGGTGTCTGCCAGAGCGTTGCCGCTTGACGACCAGAAGAAGCGCGATCAATCGACTTCTCGCTTTGACAGCGCCCCGACGACAAAGTACCATTCACCACGTGAACTGCCGGCGCCGACTGCCCGGTCCAAAACGCCACAGGTGAAACGTGTTAGAGCCTGAATTCATCACGGTCCTCGAGGGGCCGACCCCCGATTTTCGCGTCACGCCCCAGCTATGGAGCCAGGCCATTCAGCAAGGTCCACTGGCCAGCCAGGTCGCCGTGTGCGAGCTGCGCACGGCGAGTGGGCCTGACATCCTTGAGCGCTGCCGCCGCGCCTGGCGCGAGGGCCGGCCTGTGCTCCTGGACTTCCCCGACGAGATTCGCATGCGGCAGCAAGTCGACGTTGTGGCCATGCGCCTGCGCCAGCAGGATGAGGGTACGGTGTTGCTCTTGTGGGTGCAGGAGCCGCTCGTGTTGGCCGACGAGGACGAGGAGGAAGACGATGCCGAAAGCGACTGAGGCGATCGAGCGCTACCGCCAGGCGCTGAACTCGCTCGATCGCGCCGCCTACCACCAGGCGTTCACCCTGGACGCCATGGTGCGCGATCCGTACAGCGGGCGCCCCCTGACGGGGACCGATGGCCTGGACCGCTTCTTCGACGGCTTGGAGCGCACCTGGTCGCAGTTCGAGATGCGCTTCGGCGAGCCGTTCGCGAGCGGCGACCGCGTGGCCGTCACCTGGCGCGTGCGGGCGACGGCGCATAGCGGTAAGACGGCGGAGTTTGCCGGCATCAACGTGTTCACACTAGATGAGTCGGGCCGGATCAGCCAGCTCGACGGCTACTGGGATCCGCGCGCGATGATGTCCCAACTACAGTAGGGGATCGCCATGACCTACGAGACGATTCTCTTCGACGTCAACGACGGCGTGGCGATGATCACGCTCAACCGTCCGGAGTCGCTCAACGCGTTCAACGACCTCATGATTCAGGAGACGATGGACGCCTTTCGCCAGTGCGGGCGGGACGCCAAGGTGCGCAGCATCGTCCTCACCGGCAACGGTCGCGGCTTTTCCGCGGGCCAGGACCTCAAGGACTTCCAGGCGCGCGGCCCCAACGTTGCGGTAGGCGAGCATCTTCGTCACGGCTACAACCGGCTGATCGAGCGGATGATCACGCTAGAAAAGCCGATCGTCGGCGCTATCAACGGGGTGGCCGCGGGCGCCGGGTGCAGCGTGGCGCTGGCAACGGACCTGCGCATCGCCTCGGACGGGGCCAGCTTTATCCAGGCGTTCAGCCGGGTCGGGCTCATCCCGGACAGCGGCTCGACCTGGATGCTGCCCCGCCTGATTGGCTATCCCCGCGCCTTCCAGATGGCGATCACGGCTGAAAAGGTTGACGCGGCCAGGGCGCTGGCCTGGGGCCTGGTGAATGACGTCGTGCCGGCAGCGCAATTGCCGGAAATCGTGGCGGCCTGGGCGCGCAAGCTGGCCGACGGCCCGACGCTGGCCTTTGGGCTGACCAAGCGGGCCATGTGGGGCTCGTGGGGCCGGAGCCTGACCGAGTCGCTGACCTACGAATCCCAGCTCCAGGACATCGCGGCCCGCAGCCGCGACGCCGCCGAAGGCATCCTGGCCTTCGTGGAGAAGCGCCCGGCCGACTATCGGGGAGAGTAGCGTGAGCGCGCCTTCGCCCGTGCGCGCGGTGGGGGTGGTGGGTGCCGGCACGATGGGCCGTGGCATCGCCCAGGCTTCGATCCTTGCCGGCCATCGCGTCTATCTCGTCGACCCGGAGGCGAGCGCGCTGGGGGCGGCGCTCGACCAGATCCACGCCTCCATCCAGCGGAGCGTGGCCCGTGGCCGCGTCTCCGAGACGGCGGCCGCGGTGGCCCGGGTCCAGCTGCGCACCAGCACCCGCCTCGACGTCGCGGCCCAGGCCGACCTGATCATCGAGGCGGCGCCCGAGGACCTGG
>JBFGLK010000394.1:0-4132 GCA_041576195.1 Promineifilaceae bacterium (SeqCode) | reverse complement strand
GTTGATGTCGATGAAGCGCTCGTAGTGGCCCAGGTCCAGGTCGGTCTCGGCGCCGTCCTCGGTGACGTAGACCTCGCCGTGCTGATAGGGTGACATCGTGCCGGGATCGACGTTGATGTAGGGGTCGAGTTTCTGCACGGCCACCGAGAGGCCGCGTGCTTTGAGCAGGCGCCCCAGGGCCGCGGCGGTCACCCCTTTGCCGACCGAGCTGACGACTCCCCCGGTGAAGAACACGTATTTCGTCATGGCGCCTTTCTCTCCCTTTTCTGCTGCTGGCTCAATCATCTCTGACAGGCCGCCGATCCGCAACCTATTCCCGCCCAAAAAGGACGGTGGGGCATGCTTTCGGGAAACATGCCCCACCGTGAATGGCGATTCGTCTAGCCTGGCGGCCTGCGCCGCCGGGTTCTGTTGCCGGCAATCATAACAGCTTGGCCAAGTCTGCCGCGGCGCGCTTGGCGTCCAGGAAGATGAGGCCCAGTTTGGCCTCGCTTCGGGCCAGCACGGTGAGTACCGCCTCCTCGCCGACGGCCATCAACACGATAATGCCTTGTGAACCGCTGATATAGACCCGGTCCAGCTGACCACGGTCCAGCTCGCTGGCGATGCGCTCGCCCAGCGAGAGCATGGCGGCCGACATGGCGGAGATTCGATCTTCGTCCACGCCTGCCGGCAAGGACGAAGCCATAATGAGGCCGTCGACACTGACGACAGCCGATGCCTCAATCATGGGCGTGCTTGCCTGTAGATCACGCAAGCGATCGACCATCATCTCCGTACGCGATCTCATGGAGGAAACTCCTTGCTGCAAAGCCCCGGGGGCGTCTCGGACGAACATGATGCCCATGTTAGCCCAGGACGCGGGCAGTTTACCATAGCCATTTTGGCCTGTCAAAGCAGCTGGAGCCATGTTGGACATAGCTCTTCTGGCCTATGTCACTGCTCGGATCCTCCCTGGATACGACCGCTTGGCGATCGTCTGGGGTTCCTTCGCGGGCGCCGCTCCGAACGGTGGCTAATGCCGCCCTTGCTCATCGGACGGCGGCGCCAGCAGCGGGCGGCCTTGGCCAGTTACGAGGAGCGTGGCGCCCCGGCATTTGGCGCCGGCAGGGTGTCGGCCAGGCGGCGCCAGGCGGCGCGAATGGCGTCCAGCTCAGCCTGAGTTTCAGGGATCTCGCCGTAGCGCACCCGGACATATGCGTGGGTGATCAGCTCCGTGTCCCCTTGGTCGTGCGGCCAGACGCGGGCCAACGAGGCGAGGAACTCATAGGGGGTCTCGGCGTCCAGACGGGGGTGGCCGGCGCCTTCGGCCGCGTCGCACATCTGCTGGTAGATGCGGCGTACGGTGGCGGCGCGCCAACGCCGCCGGGCGCCGGTGAGCCGGTCCAGCAGGCCGCGCAGACCGCCCCGCTCTGGCGCCTCGCCGGCGCTTGGTGCCCGCGCCGGCCCGGCGTCCCGGTTGAGGCGCCGGCGGGCCAGCGTGGTGCCGGCACCGGCGACGGCCAACAGGACGACGAGCAGCACCAGGCCAATGAGCACCAGACGCAGATTGACAAGAGGCCGGCCGATCGCGGGCCGCGTCAACCAGTCAATCAACGCATCCCACGTGTTGCCGGTGAAGTCGGTGGCCTCAACCGCCTCGGCCGGCGCGGCGTTGCGCTGCAACAGGCCCTGGAGCCAGGCCAAGACAGCGATCAGGCGCGCGACTACCACGTCGAACAGGAAGAGAAGCGGCCGGCCGACGTAGGCCAGCGTGGTGATCACCGTGGTGCCGCCCATCGAGGCGGCCAGCCAGACCGGCCCCAGCCAGGCGTTCATGAAGGCAAGCGGGCTGTTGCCGGTGAGGGCGGTGAAGGCGCCGCCGACCAGGACCAGCGCCAGGCTGGCGGCGGCCACGGCGGCAAACCAGCGCGCGGACATGGCGTGGCCCCGGCGCCCTTCTCCAGCCTCGGTCTGTTCGGCACGTGTGAGGGCGATGGCCAGCAGGGCGGCCAGGAAGAAGGCCAGCACCAGAGGTGCCACCCGTACGGCAAGGCGCGGCCCGGCAAGCACCAGGAGCAGCGGGGCCAGGATGAGGGCATCGAGGCGGAAGCGCAGGCCGAGCCGGTCCACGTCCACCTCGCGGCCTGAAAGACTAATACCTCGGGCCCAGGCGAGGCTGACGACGAAGATGACGACGAGATCGCGAATCCAGAACGGGTTACCCGACTCCGTCAGGTTGCGAAAGAACTGGGGCAGCCAGCCCAGGCCGAACAGTGCGCTGCGCTGATAGACGAGCTGGCCGAGCGCGAGGAAGATGACGGGCACGACCAGCCCGGCAAGCAACAGCTGTTGCCGACCGGGCCGCATGCGGCCCATGGCAATGAGGCGGGCTAGATTGAACGGGATTAACACCAGGAGGAAGAGGAGGAGGGTCAGCTGCCAGCCCGGCCAGTAGCGGGCCCAGGGGGTGAACGCGATCGCCAGGCAGGCGAGCAGGGTGGCATCCATGCCGGCCCAGGCCAGGAACAGCAGCTCGTGGCGGAGGAGGTGCCATGCCGGCAGGGGCCCCCGGCCGGTTGCGACGCTCACGCGGGCTCCTTCTCTTCTGCCGGGCGGATGGCTCCACTGGCGGCGTTCCCGGGCGCGGGGATCGTCTCCAGCGTCCGGGGGCCATCCGGCTGGAAGGCCGGCAGCGTGCCGGGCAGGTGATAGAAGACGACGGGCGGCAGCGGCGCTGCCGGCAGGTCCTCGCCGAGATAGAGCAGAGCGATCCGCCGGCCCGCCTCGCGCAGGCGCATCAGCGTGGCGAGCATCTCGTCGGTCAGCACGGCGGTGACCAGCACGAGCGTGGCCGCCCAGGGCAGGCGCGGGCTCTCCCGCTGCATCAGGCGCTCGATCGATCCTGTCGCGAATTCGGTGACGGCCGCCAGCGCCTCGAGCGCGTGGGTCAATTGCTCCCGCGACCGGCCGGGCGGCACCCGGATCGGCTGATCCGAGCGGGGCACCGATCCGTTCGCATAGATGCCAAATGCCCAGCCCTGGTCGGCGGCATGGCTGGCGATGGAGCCGGCCACGCTGATGGCCCGCTCGAGCAGCTCCGGGTAGTGGCCGTGCCAATGCCGGGGCATGGTGGCCACGTTGAGGAAGATGGCCAGGTTCATGTCGGTAGACGGCTGATAGACCTTGGTCTGCAGCCGGCCGCGGCGCGCGGTGGCCTTCCAATGGACGTCGCGGAAGCGGTCTTCTGGCTGATAGTCGCGGATGCCCTGCGCCCGGATCGGGTCGGCAAAGAGGCTACGGAACACGGGCAGCGGCCCAAACGGCTCTTTTGCCGGCAGGCCCAGCTCAACCAACGGCCAGATGCGCGGGTATACGACCAGCGACTCCAGGTAGGCGCGTTCCGCCTCGACTGTAAACAGGGTGAAGAGGTCGCCAGCCGCGTAGACAACCGGGCCTAACGGCTTGAAGCCGCGCTGGTTGAAGACCAGGGTGAAGGCGCGCTGGCGCTGCTCATGCCCGCCCACGGCGAAGGTGTTCTGCAGCGTGTAGCGGCCCGTCATCTCGCCCTGGACCCGGGCGATGGCGCTGGACTCCTCCGGGGCGATCGGCATTTCGTCGCGGAACTGGAGCCAACTCAAGGGCAAGGGTTTCTGGTTGCGCACGCGCAGCGTCATCACGATCGGTTCGCCTGGGAAAACGTGGGTGCGATCGAAGTGGCGCTCGTAGGTGACGTTGACCAGAGCGTTCGCCTTGTACCAGGAGCTGAAGCCGGCGATGAGAAGCAGCATGGCGCCGAGCGCCAGAAAGGCGGGGTTGCGCCCGGCGATGAGGCCGCCGACCAGGTAGAGAACGGCCAAAGGCACCCAGGCGTCGCTGAAGATGCTGTGCTCGCGCTCCCGCACCACCAGGCCCCTTGCCTCAGCCAGCTGCTCGATGGTTGGCAGGCGACCGCGCGCCAGGTCCCGCCGGAGTCGGCGCCGCGTCTCTTTGCGGCTATCCGCCGGCTGCTTCTCGCGCACGACCAGGTTGACGTGTTCCAGGTTGTTCACGGCGTGATCTCAGGCGATGGACCGGCCGGCGCCGGCAAGGCGTCGCTCAGACGGCCTCCACTGGCACGGGCACCGTGTTGACGACGTCCCCGATGATCTCC
>JBFGLK010000393.1:0-4146 GCA_041576195.1 Promineifilaceae bacterium (SeqCode) | reverse complement strand
TGGACGTCGATCATCGCATCTACTTGCGGCAGAGCCAGAATGGCCCGAATGTCCGAGGTCACGCTAACGCAGCCGGCGTCGACGTACACAAATATGGGTCGCGAATTCAGGCGATCTGTCGCCGCAATCAGCTCATCCGTCCGAGGATCGAAGATCGCGAGATGGAAAGAGCCCGTGAGTTCCTGCAGAACCGGCTCCAGAGTGTCAGCGTGACCGGCAAGCAATCGTCGCGGCACTACTTTGTCCGCTGCCAGGTGAATTCTCTCCGCGGTTCCTCCAGCCATTATTGGCTCCACGCAACCGTGAACGTATAGGATCTTGCCGCCAACGTCACCAAAGAAGACGTCACTGGCCTGCTCACGCGTGCGGCAGGCAACGACGCCTTTCGCGCCGGAGCGAGCCATCGTCTGTGTTCTTGACCCGGCTTCCGTCTGGCTGATCGATTCGAGCGCGCGGCTGGCCCATTCGACCAGGTCGCCGGGCAGGACGCGGGCTGAAACTCTGTGAATGGCGATGAACGGTTCCATGAGCTGGACGAAGCGTTCGCTTCGCAACCTTGCTTACACCTCGCTGTGGGCTAGTCAGACCGCGACAGCCCACTTCGGAGCATGGCCGATAGCCTGACTTGCCATCTCGCGCGTTCCTCACGCGTGGCTGACAGTCCCAGACTGATCCCGATGGCGAACATGGCGACCACCACCGCCTCGCCCAACCTGGCCTGCATGGGCAAGGAGCGGCTGGACAGGAGAAACAGGCCGCTGCCCACCGCGGTTACGACAACGATCTTCAGCCCGCTCTCGACCAGGCGCCGGCCGTTTTCCCTCCAGAAGCCCGGCAGACTCTGGAACATGCGCCAGAAGAGATAGACCGTGCTCACACCGTAGCTAATCACGAAGAGGAGCAACATGCGTGCCAACAGCGGGTCGGGGGTCGCCAGGAGGACCGTGCCGGCAACGGCCAGGATACCGAGGTGCAGGAGCATGGCGACAGAACTGGCTTCTGGACGGCCCAGTCCCCAGGTGACGCGCCAGGGAACCATGGCGAATGCCCGAAGCGCAAACGCCAGGGCCGTGTATCTCAAGGTCAGCTGCACCTCTGGGTACGAACCGCCCAGCCAGAGGTTGATCAGGTCTTCAGCCACAAGCACGATCATCGCCGTGGCCGGTACAATCAGGCAAGCAACCGCGACGAGATACCTTCCTGTAAGCCGCTCGATGGTCTGCCGGTCCCCCTGACCATGCGCGGCGGCGATCGCGGGAAACAGGTTCGCGATTGAAGAGTGAGCGACGGCGTTCGGTACCGATGACACAGAGCTGCCCATTTGCACCGCACCGGCACTGGCAGGCCCGGCCCCAATGCCAATGATGCCCTTTAGGAGGGGATCGGATAGCGCGACGCCGATATTAGCACCCTGGCTCTTTAAACCATAAGTGATCACGCGTCTGGCAAAGCGTTGAGCCCCGGCAACATCGGGTCTCAGCTGAGGGTTGACCAGGTAGGCCGCCCCGATCGCCAAACCCGCCCTGAGTATCGCCGCTAGCAGGCCGGCGGATACGACGCCGAGAAGGCCAAATTGCAGGCGCACCGCCTGCCAGGCGAGGAGCGCGAAGCAGACTGAGCCGACGATGTCTGTGACGAATCTTATATCGACTCGCTGATGAGCATCCAGGATCGACGAAAACGAACGAGCCACGACAAGAAACCCCAGCGACATCAGCGTAAGCCGGTATGCCCGGGACAATGCTTCTTGTGACAGCAGGTCTGTCCGCAGGAAAAGGCCAATGACGTCGTCCTGAAACAGGAGGAGCAGCAGGGCCACGGCGAGGGTCAGGGCGGTGTTGGCGGTCGTCCCGATCGTGATCACACCATTGCGTTCGTCAGCGCTCTTGCTCAAGTTGATATACATCACCATGGCCGCAGGTAGCCCCAGGTCGCTGATGCTCTCATAAGCGACGAGCGTGCCAAGAAGCACCCACACGCCGAACAGCTCAGGCCCCAGGCGATGCAGGAGGAAAGGGGTCAGCAAGACGCCGATCGTCAGGGCAGTGGCCTGGTAGGCCAGACCAAGCGCCGTCGCGGCGAGGTGTGGGTGTGCGGCACTGGCCAGCGTCGCCCGGTTAGTGCGCACGAACTGCCGCGCTCCTGGTTGTGTGCCGCCGGGCACCTGCCAAGATCCTGCGCCCGGTCATCGACTTCAATGAGCCTGGACGCGGCGGGCAGATGGTCTGGACCATCGTCGGGACACCTCCGGTCTTCAACGCCGTTCTCGCCCTTCTCCAGTCGTCATATGCGTCCACCCTCATGATCGGACGCCCGTGCCCGCCGGGCATTCGCCGCCCGCGATCGCGCCGCCATCTCGTACACGGCCCAGGTCTCCTGGGCGCAACGCGACCATTGAAACGCCATGGCGCGTTGCCGGCCCGCCGCTGCCAGGCGGGCGCGCTCTGGCTCAGCCGTCAGGAGGCGGCCGATGGCCTCGGCCAGCGCCCGGTCGTCCCCTGCCGGCACGATCCGCGCGGCCTCGCCAACCACCTCCGGCAAGGAGCCCGCGTCCGTACAGACCACCGGCGCGCCGCAGGCCATCGCTTCCAGCACCGGGAAGCAAAACCCTTCTAGAAGCGACGCCTGCACGTACAGGTCCGCAGCCGCATAAAAGAGCGACAGGTCCGCGTCCGGCACCTCGTCCACCAGGACGACGCGCCCCGCCAGGCCCAGCGCAGCGATGGTGGCCTCGGTAGCCGCCCGGAAGCGCGCGCCGCCCGCGCCCCCCACCTTAACCAGCCGCAGCGCCGGCCACTCGGAGCCGACCCACGCCAGGGCCCGCAACAGCCCGGCCAGGTTCTTGCGCGGCAGCTCGTTGCCGACGGTGAGCAGCCAGGGACCCGGCCCGGCCTCGCGCAACGCCGGGTAACGCGCCAGGAGCCGCGGCCGGGCGTCGGGCTCCGGCCGGAATCGGCCGCGGTCGACGCCCGCGTAGACGGCGATGACCGTCTCCGGGCGTCGGCCCAGGTGGCACAGGACGCTCTGCCGGGTGAACTCGGAGTCGGCGATGATCCGGTCGGCGCGCTTCAGGCCGGCCAAAGAAAACCGTAGCAGCAGCCTGGCCAGCGGGTCAAGCATGCCTGCCTCCGGCGGCCAATCAAGATAGCCCAGGTCGTGCACCGTGGCCACGGCCGGGTGGGCCGGGCGCCAGAGCATCAAGGCGCAACCCATGATCTGGGGAAAGTGCACCACGCTGCCGGCACGGTGTCCCGCGATCCCCAACGGCAGATGCCGCAGCCACGTCCATCGGGCGCCCTGCCCCAGCGTCAGCAGCCGCACCGGCCGGACGTCACCCAGCGCCGCCAGCTCAAGCGCCAGGGCGTCCTGGTAGCGGCCGATGCCGGTGCGGCTGCCCTGGGGATGGGTCCGGACCAATTCCACTCGCAAGGGGTCAGCCTGCCTCATTACCACGCTCAACGGCCCACGTCGCCGGGCGACGGCCCATGCCCACGAAGGTCCACCGCGGTCGCCTCGGAATCGGCGATGAGGGCGTCGGCGCGGCGCAAGCCGCGCATGGCCAACTGGACGAACAGGGTCTCCAGGCCACGCCGGGCAACCCGCAGCGCCGGGTCGCGCCGGGTGACGGTGGGAATCACGTCGTTGACGGTGACGACCACGTGGCCCGGCGGACGGCGAAAGAGAAGCAGGGTGGCCAGGTTCTGGCTCGCCATATGGATGATATCGGCCTCGGGATAGCGGGCCCAAATGGGGTAGGTAGCGAAGAAGGCGTCCACGTCCCAGCCCAGCCGGCGGGCCAGCCGACTGAGCGATCGCGGCAGAGGGACGGCCGGCCGCACCAGGCTCACCTGGTGCCCCTGGGCGCGCAGGGCGCCCGCCAGCTCCCGGGCATAGCGGCCCACGCCGCTCTCGGGGTCGTGCGCGCCGCTCACCAGCGCCACCCGCATCACCACGCTTCCCGCCGGGCCGGCCAGACGAGCTCCAGCACCGCGCCGGCCCAGGCGGCGAAGTCCAGCAGCAGCAGCGGCCCCTGCTGCAGGGCGGCCCGCGGCCCGGGCCGCACGCCCAGCGCGACCCCGGCCAGGCGCACATAGCGCAGCCGGGAGAGCCAGGCATGGCCGACCAGCCACAGCCAGGGCACGAGCA
>JBFGLK010000392.1:0-4166 GCA_041576195.1 Promineifilaceae bacterium (SeqCode) | reverse complement strand
GTTCTCGTCCACAATGACGACTTCACACCATATGAGTTCGTCATCTTCGTCCTGCGATCGATTTTCGGGCTTTCCTCCGTAGCCGCGGAGCTCATCACCTACGCCGCCCACACGTCCGGGATGGCTCTGGTGGCCATCCTGCCCAAGACGGAAGCGCAGCGCCGCGTGGGCAAGGCGCACTTCGCCGCGCAGCTCGAAGGGTACCCACTGACCTTCACAATTGAACCGGAATAGCGCCCCGGCGCTGACGCCGACCCGTCGGCCGGCGCCAACCACCAAGCGCGGCGTGGCCAGGGCGCCCATTCCTTCGCACAGGAGCACACTTCTTATGGATGCCAGGTTATTGGGCCACGTCGGTCCTGAAGCCCAGGCGTGGATCGCTCGCGACCATCGCCTGATGGCCTCGTCTTACAAGCGCGAATACCCTCTCGTCGTGGACCGGGCCCAGGGCTCGGTCGTTTGGGATGTCGACGGGCGTCGTTACATCGACTTCATGGCTGGCGTGGCCGTTCTCAACGTCGGCCATCGCCACCCCAAAGTCGTGGCAGCCGTCAACGACCAACTGAACCGCTTCTGGCACATTTGCCTGCAGGACTTCTATTACCCGAGCGCCGTCACGCTGGCCGAGCGCCTGGCGGCCGTCGCCCCGATGACTGGCCCGACACGCATCTACTTCGGCAACTCCGGCACCGAAGCCGTCGAGGCGGCCATCAAGCTCGCCCGCGTGCACACCCGGCGCAGTCGCTTCATCGGCTTCACCGGCTCGTTCCATGGCCGCACGCTCGGCTCCCTCTCCTTCACCTCGAGCAAGGCCGTCCAGCGCGAGTCCTATCAGATGGCCGTGCCGGTTTATCACATCCCCTACCCGAACGCCTACCGCCCGGTGCTGGTGGCATCCAACGGGGGCAGCTACGGGGACACGATCCTCGACTACCTGGAAGACGAGCTGTTTCAGATGGTCATTTCGCCTGACAACGTCGCGGCCGTTCTCCTGGAACCCATTCAGGGAGAAGGCGGCTACGTCGTGCCGGTGCCGGGTTTCTTCCAGCGGCTGCGCCGATTGTGCGACAAGCACGGCATCCTCCTGATCGTCGACGAAGTGCAGAGTGGCGCCGGCCGCACCGGCCACTGGTGGGCCGTCGAGCATGAGGGCGTCGAGCCCGACATCGTCTGTTTTGCCAAAGGGGTGGGCAGCGGTATGCCGATCGGCGGCATCATCGCGCGCGACAGCTTCATGAGCTGGCGGCCGGGAGCCCAGGGCAGCACCTTCGGCGGCAACCCGGTGGCGGCCGCGGCAGCCCTGGCCACGCTCGACGTCATCGAAGAGGAAGGGCTCCTGGCCCGGGCCGCGGACGAAGGCAACTACGCCCTGGACGCCCTCGCGGAGATGCAGGGCCGGCACCCGAGCATTGGCGACGTCCGCGGCCGGGGCTTCATGATCGGCATCGAGTTCGTGCGCGATCGCGAAAGCAAGGAACGGGCCACGGCCATTCGCAACCACGTGCTGGAGCGCTGCTTCGAGCACGGGCTCCTCTTGCTCTCCTGCGGCCGCAACACCATTCGCATGACGCCGCCTTTGAACATACCCAGGGAGCTGCTGGAAGAGGGGTTGCACATCTTCGAAGCGGCCGTAACCGAAGCCGAAGCGCTGCACCTGGGCTGAGTGATGTCGACCGCAGTAAGGCGCCTCTTGGAGCGGCTGGCCGGCGGCGTGACGCCGGCCATGGCCACCCCGCTCGACGCGGAGGGGCGCGTCGACGTCGCCGCCGTGCCGGCACTGGTCGACTTCCTCATCGGCGCGGGCGTCGCCGGGCTCTTTGTCGGGGGCACCACCGGGGAAGGCATCCTCCTGCCGGCAGCCGCCCGCCAGTCGCTCCATCAGGCGACCGTGACCGCCGCCGCCGGCCGTGTCCCCGTGCTGATCCATGCCGGCAGCAACCACACCGCGGAAACCATCGCCCTGGCCGCCCACGGGGCGGCCGTCGGCGCCGACGGCATCGTCGTCATCACCCCTACTTTCTATCCGTTGGCGGACCCGGCCCTTGGCGCCTACTTCCAGACGGTGGCCGACGCGATCCCGGACACGCCCCTGCTTCTCTATGATATCCCCCACATGGCGGTCAACGGGGTCAGCCCGGCGCTCCTGGCCGACCTGGCGGCGACCCTGCCCAACCTGGCGGGCGTGAAAAGCAGCCGCCCCGATGCCCAGGCGGTGCGCGCCCTGATCGACGCCGCCCCCCACCTCGGTATTCTGGCGGGCAACGAACGCATCGCCCTGGGCCTGTTGGCCCTCGGCGCCCACGGGCTGATCAGCGGCCTGAGCACGGCCATCCCGGAGCCATTCGTGGCCCTCACCGCCGCCCACCGCGCCGCTGACCTGCCCACAGCCCGAGCCGAGCAGGGGCGCATCAACCGCCTGCTGGACAGCCTGCCGGCCGGGCGTCGGCTCGGGGCGGTCAAGGCCATCCTCGAGAGCCGCGGGGTGCCCGTCGGCGCGCCGCTCGCACCCCGGCCCGCCGTCCACGACCCTGGGCTGTGGCCCCGCCTGGCCGCGCTGCTCGCGGAGTAACCCGGTGCGCCTGCTGCTGTTCGACATCGACGGCACGCTTGTCCATGCCAACCAGACAGGCCGGGCGGTGATCGTCGCCGCGCTGGAGCAGACGTTCGGGACCGCCGGCGCCATCGCCGGCTACAGCATGGCCGGCCGCGTCGATCGCCAGATCATCCTCGAGCTGATGACCGGCGCCGGTTGGTCTGTGGCGGCGGTCGAGGCCCGCCTGCCCCACGTCTTCGACCAGATGGAGGCGCATGGGCGGCGGCTGTTTCGGGCGGCTAATGGGGTGCGACCGTGCCCGGGGGTCCCGGCGCTGCTGGCGGCCCTGCGGCAGCGCGAGGGCGTCACCCTGGGCCTACTGACGGGCAACATCCCCTCCACGGCGCCGCTCAAGCTGGCGGCTGCCGGCATCGATCCGGCCCAGTTCCAGTTCGGCGCCTATGGCTCCGACGCGGGCGACCGCCACGCGCTTCCCGCCATCGCCCTCGAGCGCGCCTGGCAACGAACAGGCCACCGTTTCAGCGGCGCCGACGCCATGATCGTGGGCGATACTCCCGCCGATATCAGCTGCGCCCGCTACGCCGATCTGCCGGTCCTGGCGGTGGCCACCGGCTCGTCCACCATGGAGCAGCTGACCGCCGCCGGCGCCACGGCCGTCCTGCCCGATCTTGGCGACACTGACGCCGCCCTGCGTATCCTGCTCGGCCCTTTGGGAGGTCGCACATGAGCAAAGCCACCCACCAGATCGCCGGCCTGGCCCTGCAGACCGGAAAGCCGACGCGGCTGACGTTCGCTCAGCTCCATGAGTGGGTCATCTGGCAGTTCCCCCGCCACAAAGGCCCTGGCATGTGCGGCGCCGTCCACCCGCCCGTCGCCGGCGCCGGCTGGTATCCGGCCATCGTCGACGCGGCCCGGAAACGCGCCGACGTCTACGGCCATCTGGAAGAGCCGTTCTCCACGCCGGAGGCCGCCGCCGACTGGCTGGCGACCAGCTAGCGACACTCCCCCGCCCTCGTCGGGCACTGCTCACTCGCTGCTCTGTTTCGCAGGCGCCGCCATGCCCCTGTTTGGCAGCTAGATCACAGTCCCATCCGGGATGATCGCGTTCTTCGGCACGATGATCAGGCCGTCCCGCGCCACATAGTATTCGGTCTCGCCGTCTGGCCGACCTTCAATCATGCGAATGACGACGTTCTTGCCGATGCGGGCGTTCTTGTCGAGGATCGCCCCCTCGATGACCGTGCCGTCGCCCACGCCGATGTTGGGTCGGCCCAGGCGCCGGTTCGCCGCCCGATCGTCTTCCGTCTCGTAGTAGTCGGCGCCCATCATCACGGTCCGCTTGATGATGACGTTCTCGCCGATGATGCTGCGCAGCCCGACCACCGAACCGGAGATCGAGGCATCCGCCACCCGGGTGCCGTCGCCCAGGAGGACGTGGCGCAGGTCCTTGCCCAGGACGGTCGTGCCGGGCAGGAAGCGTGGCCGGGAGTAGATGGGGCGTTCCGCGTCGTAGAAGTTAAACGGGGGATTGGGCTCTGCCAGACTCAGGTTGACCTCGTAGAAGCGGAGGATGGTCCCGATGTCCTCCCAGAAGCCTTCAAAGGGGTAGCCG
>JBFGLK010000391.1:0-4184 GCA_041576195.1 Promineifilaceae bacterium (SeqCode) | reverse complement strand
GCGCAAGATCGCCGAGAACGCCGGCCAGAACGGCGACGTCATCATCCAGAACGTGCGCATGCGCCAGACCGAGACCGGCGACAACAACGTGGGCTATGACGTCCTGGCCGACGACTACGTGAACATGATCAAGGCCGGCATCATCGACCCGGCCAAGGTCACCCGCGGCGCCCTGGAGAACGCGGCCAGCATCGCCGCCATGATCCTGACGACCGAGGCCCTGATCACCGACATCCCGGAGCCAACGCCCCCGATGCCGGCAGGCGCCCCCGGCGGCATGGGCGACTTCTAGTCCCCACCGCTCCCTCGCACTACAAAAAGGGCCCCCTCCTCGCGAGGGGGTCCTTTTTTGGGTGGGTGGGTGGTTCGTTTGTTGATTGGTTGGTGACTGGCGACCCGGCCGACCAGCCAACCATCTATCCAACCTGCCAACTACCCGCCCACCCACTCCATCCGCGCCCCCAGCCCAGTCATCGTCCCCACGTAGCCCGAGGAGTTGTCGGCCATGCCGCGGCCGCAACGCGGCTGAAGGATCGGGCGGCCGCCTCTTCAATGGACGAGCAAGTTCCGCGAGGAGGCAGCGTCCGCCCTCAACGTTGTGTCGGCGGTCGGTGGCTCGATTACAATGGTACCCACAGGAGGACAAATCACGCAGGCACCGGTCGAGCTGGAGGTGTTGAGGGGCGCAGCGTCGTCCCAAGGGAATCGGAGCCTCTCTCGCGGTCGAAGCCGTTCGCCCTCCACCATGGCGTTCGTGATCAAGACTCAAGCGACCCGATGCTCACCGGATGCGTCAGAAACGAGTTCCGTGTATGCAAAACGAGAGGCTGGTCACATTCCTGAGACGGCTGCAAGAAGAGCATGGCCTGCCGGCACTTGCCGGCATTGCCGTCCGCCGCGAGACGACCATCGCTCTGGCCGCCGTCGGTCTCCGTCGCCTCGGTAAGTCGGAGACGTTGCGCCCCACCGACCGCTTCCACACCGGTTCCAACGCCAAGGCGATGACGGCCACCCTGTGCGCGGCGCTCGTCAACCGGGGGCTGCTGAGCTGGGAGTCTACGCCGCTGGCCATATTCCCCGAGCTCGCCGACCTTATCCTGCCGGCATACACCTCCGTCACCCTCGAACAACTGCTGCGCCACGAGGCAGGCCTGCCCCCCTATACCGACGACGAGGCCGCTGATTTCGTAGCGCCTCCCCTTGACGAGGTGGCCCCAGAGGAACAGATCGGCGCCTTCGCCCGCTGGCTCCTGACACAGCGAGTCCCAGTTTTCCATCCGGGCACGGCAATCGCCTACTCCAACGCCGGCTACGCCGTGGCGGCAGCGCTGGCCGAGGCGACCACCGGGCAGACATGGGCTGAGCTCCTGGCCGAGCACCTCTTTCGCCCGCTGGGCATCACTGCCTCGACCGGCGCCGGCTGGCCGGCCCGCCTGGATCCCGCCCAGCCGTGGGGCCACTACTTCCTGGCAGGCACGCTCACGCCCCATCCACCGGACGATGTCTACCAGCTCGAACCGTGGCTGGCCCCCGCTGGCGACGTGTCGCTCTCCCTGCCCGCGTATGGCCGCTTCCTGCAACTCCAACTGGAGGGCCTGCAGGGCAAACAGACCATCCTGCCTCCCACCCTCATCCGCCGTCTGCACAACGACGGTCAGCACGGCGTCGGGTTGGGTTGGGGTGTGACCCTCCTGCGGGGTATGGAAGAAAGTGGGACGTTTAGCACGCACGCCGGCAGTGCCGGCACCTTTGTCATGGCGGCCGCGATTGCCCACGATCACGACCTCGCCGTGGCCGTGGCCGCCAACGCGGGCGTCGATAGCGTCCTCGGGCCCGCCCTGAAGGGCACAATCGCCCTCTTTCTGGGCCAGGATTCGTCCGGCCGGGACCCGGAACGACAGGCTCCGGGAGCCGATTGATGCCAGTCCCTGAACCTCCACGCCCAATCCGGCTGCTCCTGCTGGCCGACACGCACCTCGGCTTTGACCTGCCGTTCCAACCCCGGGTAGAGCGCCGGCGCAGGGGACCCGACTTCTTCGCCAACTTCGAGCGGGCGCTGGCGCCGGCTCTGGCCAGAGATGTCGATCTCGTGGTCCACGGAGGCGACCTCCTCTACCGGAGCCGGGTGCCGCCCGCCCTGGTTGAGATGGCCCTGGCCCCCCTGTTACGGGTGGCCGAACGGGGCGTGCCCGTGTTCGTGGTGCCGGGCAACCACGAGCGGTCCCGCATTCCTCTTACGCTGTGGTCGGCCCACCCGGCCATACACATCTTCGATCGCCCGCGGTCCTTCACCTTCTCGGTAGCCGGGGCGACGGTCGTCCTGGGGGGGTTTCCCTTCCTGAGCGCTGCGCGAGACGCCTTCGTCAAGGTTCTCGCCGAATCCGGCCTCGTCGCTTCCGCCGGGGACGTGCGCCTCCTCTGTCTTCACCAGACTATCGAAGGGGCCACTGTGGGCCCGGCGGAGTACGTCTTTCGCCGCGGCCGTGATGTGATTCGTGGAACCGACATCCCTTCCGGTATCTCCGCCGTCCTCGCCGGGCACATCCACCGGGCGCAGATACTGCGACGCAATCTCCAGGGCCAGCCGCTGCGCGCTCCGGTCGTCTATCCGGGCTCGGTCGAGCGCACCTCGTTTGCCGAGCGAGACGAACCCAAGGGCTACTTCGTACTCGAATTCGACCCGTTTCCCCCAGGGCGGATGGCGCGCGCCGACTTCGTACGACTGCCGGCACGCCCCATGCTCCATCACACGCTGAACTGCGCTGACGAGGAGCCGGCCATCATGGCGCAGCGTCTGCGCGCAGAGCTCGCCGCCCTCAATCCTGAAGCCGTGGTGCGGCTCGAACTCGAGGGCCCTGGCGCGACAGCCGTGCGCTCGTGGCTGACAGCGCCACAATTGCGGAGCCTGGCACCCGCCACGATGAATATCGAGCTGGCCGCGGAGCGCGCTTGATCGCCTGGCTTTCAGGCTCAATGAAGGCATAGCGCGGTTGCTCAGTCGCCCGATCGCGTCCTCCTGACCACGCCACCGTGGCTCAGCCTGGCCGCGCCCACCGGCGGGCCTACCCCGGCAATGATCTGCACGACGGGCTGCCTGGCGATCGTGATAAACGTCCGGTCACGGGGAGTAGGTGTGGCATAGCCAGGCTGCTCAGGATAGGCAAAGCCTACGATTATGCCCCCTCCTTGCGAGGGGATCCTTTCCTGGCTGGATGGGCGGTTCGTTTGTTGGTTGGTTGGTGACCGGCGACCCGGCCGACCAACTAACCATCTATCCAACCTGCCAACTACCCGCCCACCCACTCCATCCGCGCCCCCAGCCCGGTCATCGTCTCCACGAAGCCCGGGAAGCTGTCGGCCATGCTGTCCGCACGGGCCACGGTCGACTCTCCCTGTGCCACCAGCGCAGCCACGGCCAGGGCCATCCCCAAGCGGTGATCGTCATGGCTGTCAACCGCCGCGCCCCGCAGTCGGGTCGGGCCGCGCACGTCGAAGCCGTCCGGCCGCTCCGTGATGTCCGCCCCCATCTTGCGCAGCTCGCCGGCCAGCACCGCGATCCGGTCCACTTCCTTGACGCGCAGCTCGGCCGCATCGCGCACGATCGTCTCCCCCTCAGCCTGCGTGGCCGCCACCGCCAGCACGGGCAACTCGTCGATGGCCCGCACCACGAGCTCCCCGCCAATCTCGGCGCCGCGCCACTCCCCAAAGGCGACCGCCAGGTCGGCGATCGGCTCACCGGCGCCGGCCTCGCGCCACTCCCCGGGGCGCACTGTCGCCCCCATGGCCGCCATGATGTCGAGGACGCCGGTGCGCGTCTCATTGACGCCGACGTCGCGCAAGGTAATCGCGGAGCCCGGCACAACGCCGGCAGCCACCAGCAAGAAGGCGGCGGACGAGATGTCCGCCGGTACCGTCAGGTCCAGCGGCGCCAACTGCCCCGGGGATCCCGGTAAGCGCACCCAACCGTTGGCCTCTGCCAGCGGCACCCCCATCGCGCGCAACATGCGTTCCGTGTGGTCCCGCGTCGGACCCGGCTGCCACACGGCCGTCTCGCCAGCGGCGAACAGGCCCGCCAGCAGCAGGGCGCTCTTTACCTGGGCGCTGGCCACCGGCATCTCGTAGCGGATCCCCCTGAGCGGCGCCGGCCGGATCGTCAGCGGCGCGCGGCCGTCATGGTCGTCGAT